>VGDA01000268.1 GCA_016869915.1 Alphaproteobacteria bacterium | reverse complement strand
TGGAAGGCGCCCTCGCCCCCTGCTCGTCTCGACCGGCGTCGTCGCCGTGGCGGAGATGGGGGACAAGACGCAGCTCCTCGCCCTCGTCCTCGCGGCCCGGTTCCGCCGGCCCTGGCCGATCGTGCTCGGGATCCTGGTCGCGACCCTCGCCAACCACGCGGTCGCCGGGCTCGCCGGTGCATGGTTCGCGCATCTCCTCGACGGGCCATGGCTGCGCTGGATCATCGCCGGCTCCTTCCTCGCCGTCGGCGCGTGGGCGCTGGTGCCCGACAGGTTCGAGGACGACGACAAGCCGTCCATGGACCGCCACGGCGCCTTCCTCACGACCACGGTCGCCTTCTTCATCGTCGAGATCGGCGACAAGACCCAGGTCGCGACCGTCGCGCTGGCCGGCCGCTACGCCGCCGACGTGGCGTCGGTCGTAGCCGGAACGACGCTCGGCATGATGCTCGCGAACGCGCCGGCCGTGTGGCTCGGGGACAAGCTCGCCCGCCGCCTGCCGCTCAAGCTCATCCGCGTCGTCGCGGCCTGCATCTTCGTGGCGCTGGGCATCGCGGCCTTCGTCGTGCTGGGCGACTGACATGGACGCCGACGCCCTGCTGCGCGGCGCGGCGATCGGGCTCGCGGTCGCCGCGCCGGTCGGCCCCGTGGGCCTGCTCTGCGTGCGGCGCACCCTCTCCGGAGGCGCGGCGATCGGCTTCGCATCGGGGCTCGGCGCGGCGACGGCGGACGCAGCCTATGCCGCGATGGCAGCGCTCGGCACGGGCGCGGCCATGCGCTTCCTCGACGAGCACGCGACGGCGATCGGGGTCGCCGGCGGCGCGCTGCTGGTTGCGCTCGCGGCCTCAGGGCTGCGGCGACCCGCGGCGGAGCACGCAGCACCGGCCGCGGATGCGCGCGGCCTCGCCTCCGCCTTCGGCTCGGTCCTCGTCCTCACCCTCGCCAACCCGGCGACGATCCTGTCCTTCGTCGCGATCTTCGCGGGGATCGGGGCCGCCGCGGCGACCGCGCCGATCGCGCTCGCCAGCGGCGTCTTCGCGGGCTCCGCGGCCTGGTGGCTCTTCCTCGCGCTCGCCACGGCCATGCTGGGCCGCGGCATCGGCGCGCGCGGCCGGCGCGCCATCGACGTCGCCGCGGCCCTCTCCCTCGCCGCATTCGGCGCCTGGACGATCGTCTCCGCGTTGCGGTGACGGCGTCCCTCCCCCATGACAGAGTGCCAGCCATGACGGAACGCAAGCCCCCCCCAGCCGACCGCTCACACGCCTTCGAGACGCGCGCCGTCCATGCCGGCGCCGCGCCGGACCCGACGACCGGCGCGCGCAACGTGCCGATCTACCAGACGACGTCCTACGTGTTCGACGACGTCGACCACGCCGCGTCGCTCTTCAACCTCCAGGACTTCGGCTATGTCTACACGCGGCTCGGCAACCCGACCGTGTCGGCGCTGGAGGAACGCGTGGCCAGCCTCGAGGGCGGGCGCGGCGCCGTCGCCGCCGCCTCGGGCCACGCCGCACAGCTCCTCGCCTTTTTCTCGCTCATGGAGCCGGGCGACGAGTTCATAGCCTCGCGCAGCCTCTACGGCGGCTCCATCACCCAGTTCATGCATTCCTTCCGCCGCTTCGGGTGGAAGGTGAACTTCGTCGACCCCGCCGATCCAGAGGCCTTCCGCGCCGCGATCAACGCGCGCACCAAGGCCATCTTCATCGAGGTCCTCGCCAATCCCGGCGGCATCGTGGTGGACATCGAGCCGATCGCGGCGATCGCGCACGAGGCGGGCGTGCTGCTGATGGTCGACAACACCATGGCCTCGCCCTGGCTGTTCCGGCCCTTCGAGTGGGGCGCGGACATCGTCATTCACTCGACGACGAAGTTCCTCTCCGGCCACGGCACGTCGATGGGCGGCGTGGTGATCGAGTCCGGGCGTTTCGACTGGAACCGCAGCGCGGAGCGCTACCCCGGCCTGACGAAGCCGGACCCCGCCTATCACGGCCTGACCTTCGCCGAGACCTTCGGCGACTTCGGCTACACGATGAAGACGCGCGCGGTCGCGCTGCGCGACCTCGGCCCGACCATGGCGCCGATGAACGCCTTCATGACGCTGACCGGGATCGAGACGCTGCACCTGCGGATGGAGCGGCACAGCGCCAACGCCCTGAAGGTCGCGCAGTTCCTCGAGCAGCATCCCGCGGTGGCGCGCGTCTCCTATGTCGGCCTGCCGTCGAGCCCGTACCACGCGCTGGCGCGCAAGTACCTGCCGCGCGGCTACGGATCGGTCTTCACCGTCTCGCTCAAGGGCGGGTTCCAGGCCGGCGTGCGCGTCGTCGAGGGCGTCGATCTGCTATCGCATCTCGCGAACATCGGCGACACGCGCTCGCTCGTGATCCACCCTGCGTCGACCACGCATCGCCAGCTCACCGAGGAGCAGCAGGTGCGCGCCGGCGCGGGACCCGACGTGCTGCGCCTGTCCATCGGCATCGAGAACGCCGACGACATCATCCTCGACCTCGACCGCGCGCTGACGCGCGCCTGAGGCGCGGCGGGGAGGCTACTCGGCGGCGGCAGGCGCGCGGCGCGCCGGCGTCGCCGCCTCGCTGTCCGGGAGCAGGAAGGCGCCGGCGAGCGCGACGATCGCGAGCACGCCCATGAGCACGAAGAGCCAGAAGAAGCCGCCGGTCGCGCCATGCACCCAGGCGATCATCGGCACGGCCATCGACGAGACGCCGAGCGTCAGCACGAACTTTGCCCCGAAGCCCGTCCCCTGCCAGCGCCCCGGCGTGTAGTGCGCGAGGAGCTTGTTCTCCGCCGGCCCCGCGAGCGTGCTCGTGAAGACCAGGCCGACGCAGAGCAGCAGGAGCAGCCAGGACTCGAGATAGGCGGCGAGGAAGAGGCCGGGCGCGAGCAGCACGTAGGCGAGTCGGTAGACCTTCTGCGTCGCATGCCGGTCGGCGATCGCGCCGAAATACGGCATCGTCAGCCCGACCGCGAGGTAGACGAGGCCCACGAGCCCGCCGATGCCGAGCGGGCCGAGTTCCCCGCCGCCGCCCAGCCGCTGCTCGAACAGCTTCGGCAGCATGACCGTGAAGGCCTGGAAGATCACGCCGCCGCAGGTCATCGTGACCGAGAGGATGAAGAAGGCGCGCAGGACCTCGTTGCGGCTCGGCGTGCCCTTCCCGCCGGAGGCGGGCGAATGGTCGCCCTCGCCCACCAGCCCGGCCCTCCACGCCCAGAGCAACGCGACGCCGATCGCCATCGCGACCACGCCCGGCAGGACGAAGGCCGCGCGCCACGACCACCAGTGGCAGAGCGCGCCGGCGACGACCGGTCCGAGCGCGACTCCGATCGAGCCGAACATGCCGTTCCAGCCCAGCGCGCGGCCGCGATCCTTCATGCTGCGCACGACCCAGGCCATGCCGACGGGATGGTAGATCGCGCCGAAGAAGCCTAGCGCCGCGAGGCCCGTCGCGAGGCCGAAGGGCGACGTCGCCAGACCGGTGGCGACGGACGCGGCTCCTGTGCCGAGGAAGTAGACGGCCATCATCCCGCGCGTGGACCAGCGGTCGCCGAGCCATCCCGACGGCAGCGCCGCGATGCCGTAGAGCACCTGGCCCGCGAGCATGAGGGCGATGAGCTCGCCGTAGCCGCGACCCCACTCGCGCTCGAGCACCAGCACGACGGTCGGGTAGAGCAGAAGAAGCAGGTGGTTGAGGCTGTGCCCGACATTCGAGAAGGCCTGGGCGCGCCGCGCGGGGACGGAATCCATGGGACGGATCTTCCCAGCCGGCGGCGCGCGATGTCCATGGCGCCCTCCGCAGGGCGACGATGCGCGGCGCGTGACGCTCCGCGGGGCGCGTTCCCCTCGCGTTCTCTTTCGGCGCGGCGCCGCCCGCACTAGTGTGCGCCCCGTCCAAGCGCGGCGAACGCGCGAGAAAAGCGAAGCGATGTCCAGAAGGTCCGGAGAACCGATCCCCTTTCCCCTGCGCCGCAAGCCGGTGCCGGAGATCGCGCCGCGCAGGCGCGGCCGTCCAGCGGGCCTCGCGGCGACGCCCGGCATGCCGACGCCGGCGCAGGCCGAGTGGCTGCGCCGTGGCCTCGACCAGGCCGGCGGGAAGCTGCCGCTGTTCTGGGAGGACGGGCGGCGCGTCGACCCGCGCTCGATCCGCGGCTGCATGGACCAGGGCTGGGCGGAGCCGTGGTTCGCCAACCCCCTGAAGCCGGACTGGATCGTCTGCCGGCTGACGCAGGCGGGGCGCGACGCGGCGCTGGGACTCGATCCAGCGACGGGCGACGATCTCGACGAATGACCTCCGCGCATCCCGCGGGGCACGGGATGGCGCGCGCGGTCGCCACCTGCTTCCTGCCCTTCGCCGCAGGCTACCTGCTCTCCTACGTCTACCGGACGGTGAACGCGGTCGTCGGCCCGCTCATCGCGAGGGACCTCGGCATCGACTTCGCGGCGCTTGGCGTCCTCACTTCCGCCTATTTCGCCGGCTTCGTGGCGATGCAGATCCCCGCCGGGATCATGCTCGACCGCATGGGCCCGCGCCGGGTGCAGAGCGCGCTGCTCCTCGTGGCAGCCCTCGGCGCAGCCCTCTTCGCGATGGCGGACGGCATCGCCAGCCTGGCGATCGCGCGCGGCATCGTCGGCGTGGGCGTCGCCACCTGCCTGATGGCCGGCTTCAAGGCGAACACGCTGTTCTGGCCGGCGGAGCGCCTCGGCACGGCCAATGGCATCCTCATGGCGTCGGCGGGGATCGGCGGCGCGGTCGCGACCCTTCCGGTGGCATGGCTCGCCGACGCGGCCGGCTGGCGCGGGGTCTTCTGGGTTCTCTGCGCAGCGACCGTGGCGCTCTCCGCCATCGTCTGGCTCGTCGTGCCGGATCGCCGCGCGGGCAAGGACGAGGGCCTGCCAGACGCCCTCGCCGGCGTGCGCGTCATCTTCGCCTCCCGCGACTTCTGGCGCGTGGTCCCGCTTTCGGCATCGACGCAGGCTGCCTTCCAGGCCTACCACACGCTCTGGACGGCCCCGTGGCTGGTGGAGGTCTCGGGCCTATCCCCCGCCGCCGTGCCCGGCGCGATGCTCGCCATCCTGCTCTGCATCATCCCCGGCTACGTGCTCAGCGGCACGCTGACCGACCTCGCGGGACGCCGCGGCATCGACAGGCACCGGTTCTTCGCCGCCTACACCGCCGGCTTCATGGTGCTGCAGATCGTGCTCGCCTTCGTCCCCTTCGCGGGGGTGGCGGCGATCCTTCTATGGATGGGATTCGTCATCCTCGGCACGGGAAGCGTCATCGCCTACGTGATCCTGACGCCGCTCTTCCCGAAGGAACTGGGCGGCCGGCTCAACACGGCCATCAACCTCGTCATCTTCCTGATGGCCTTCGCGATGCAGGCCACGATCGGGCATGCGCTGCTCGCCGCCGAGGCGCTGCTCGGGACGACGCGTGCCGGTTCGCATGTCGCGGTGCTGCTGGCGATCGTCGCCATCCAGGCCGCCACCTGGGCCTGGTACCTTCGCGGCAAGGGCGTCCGGCCGCGATGAGCCCGGCCAGCCAGG
>VGDA01000267.1 GCA_016869915.1 Alphaproteobacteria bacterium | reverse complement strand
CCGTAGACGAGCGTCACGCCCTTGCTCGCCATCGAGACGACGCGCGTGGGCGGCATCTCGACGGCGGCGGCGGCGAGCAGGGCTGCCATCTTCGGGCCGGCCGCGCCGGCCTCCGAGGACCAGCCCGCGGCCTCGCGCAGGCTGGCGTAGGCGACCGCGCCCTCGCGGCCGAGCGCCGTGGCCTCCTCGTCGAAGAGCGGCTGTTCCTGCGTGCAGCCGACGGTCAGCTGGCCGCCCTCGGCGAGGGCCTGGCGGAAGATGTCGAGCTGGCGGCGGCACAGCGCCTCGGCCGGGCGCGGGGTGGCGCCGCAGCCGCGCGCGATCGCGCCCGCGTCGACCGGCATCGTGCCCTCGCAGGAGCAGACGAGCAGGGTCCTCGCCTGCGCAGCGTCGGCGGCCGCGCCGCTCTTCTGGGAAGCCATGTCCTCTCCCTTGGTCAGCAGCGGCTTTTCTTCCGCGCCGCGCCCCGTATATAGACGCCCCGAGCCGGCACCAAGCCCGGCGCGGCGGCGCGCCCGCGAGCTGGGGCACCGCACGGCGAGGAAACCCCTTGGCAGCACCCAGCATCGACGCGAGCACCGGCCTTCCCGACCTGCCGCCCGGCTACGAGCTCGTGGCGCTGCGCGAGGTCGGCGACGCCTTCGCGCATGCCTGCGCGATCGCCGCCGACGCGGGCGCGGGCACGCTCGTGTGGTCGCGCCGCGCGACGATGGCCGAGTTCGCGGTGGTGCTTGAGCCCGACGAGCCGCTGGCGCCGGCGCGACGCGCCTTCTTCGCCTGCATGAACGCCCTCGGCGACACGCTCGCCGCGCGCATGCCGCCCGAGAAGCCGCTGGAGTTCGGCTGGCCCGGCACGGTCCTCGTGGATCGCGGGCTCGTCGGCGGCGGCCGCCTCGCCTGGCCGCCGGGCGTCGCCGAGCACGAGGTCCCGCGCTGGCTCGTCTTCGGCGCGATGATCCGCCTGACCGTTTCCGCGATGTACGAGGGCGGCACGACGCCGGACTCCACCGGCCTCGAGGAGGAGGGCTTCGAGCAGCCAGACGCCGCCGACATCCTGGGCGGCTTCGCCCGCCACCTGATGGCGGGCTTCGATTCGTGGCGCGAGCACGGGTTCCGCCCCTCGGGCGAGGCCTTCCTCGCCCGCCTCCCGGGCCGCCCCGGGGACGCGTCGTCGCGCCGCGGCATCGACGCGGCGGGCGACCTGATCGTGACCGGCGCCGACGGCCGGGTCGTCGCGCGCGAAGGGCTGCGCGCCGCGCTGTCGGGCCTGCCCGCCTGGCTCGATCCCGTGACCGGCGAGCCCGTGCTGTGAAGCTCCTGCGCACCATACGCCTCGATCCCTCGGACGGCTTCGTCTTCGCGAAGGCAGCGGAGCCCGGCGAATGGGCCGTCGCCGGCGGCTTCATGTTCTGGGACGCGGATCCCGCCGCGCTCGAGGGCAAGGAGCGCGTGGCCTTCCGCTCCGGCATCCTCGGCATCGACAGCTTCGGCTGGTCGACGCTCGCGGTGGTGAGCGAGGCCACGGAGGCCGAGCGCGCGGCAGCGGTCGACGCGCTCGCGGCGCGCCTGCTCGAGGTTCTCGGCGCGCCCGACCTCGAGGCTGCGCGCGCCGCGGCCGAGGAGGAGATCGCCTATGCCGCGGAGCTCGCGGCGCATCCCGTCAACACGCTCGTCGCGGTCGAGCGCCGCGCCGAGGAGGATGGCATCACCGAGCGCTTCCGCACGCTTCATGCCCGCACGCCGGGCGAGGGGCCGTCGACGCGCTACGGCAACGTATTCGGATTCGTCGCCTCGGATGCCGGGGGTGGCGCCGACGAACCCGCGGAGCGCGTCGACCTCGTCGGCCTCGCTGGCGCGACCAGGGGCCGCGGAAAGGGATCGCGATGAGGGAGTTCTGGGTCTCGAGCGGCCACCACATGACGCGCCGCCGCGCCGATGGCGGGCTCGAGGTGAGCGACGAGCTGCTGCTCGCCTATCTCGCGCGGCCCGAGCTCAAGCCGCCGCCCGAGGCCTGCGCCGCCGAACGCGCGCTGCACGCGTCGCTGATTGCCGAGCCGCGGCGCGAGGTCGATGCCGCCGAGGTGGCCGTGATCGCGGACGCCGACGCGCGCGAGAACTGGGAGTTCATGCTCGGCTTCCGCGGCCGGCTGGCGCGCGCGGCGAGCATCGAGGCCGCCTATCTCGACATCGCGCGCAACGGCGCCGCGGGCGTGCCGCCGCTGTTCATGAACCACCTCGCGCATCTCATCCTGCGCAACGCGCTCGACGGTTGCGAGGATCCCTACGTGCTGCGCGCAGGCGAGCTCTTCTTCCGGGCCCAGCGCGCCAGCGTCCACGACGGCGCGCTGCTGCTCGCCGACGCCGAGCGCATCGAGGAGGCGGAGGCCGACCGCCACGCAGCGCCGCTCGCGGCGATGTTCTCCGGGCCCGCCGCCGGCGATCTCGACGTCATGACCGACGAGACGGCCTGGACCTACTGGAGCCGCTCGGACGCATTCACCATGGCGCTCAACCTCGGCGGCAACGCCAGGAGCCGCGAGGGGCTGGCGCGCGCGATCGAGGCCTGGATCCGCCACATGCTAGGCGTCGAGACGCTGGTGAAGCCCGAGCGCGGCATGCACGACGAGGACTGGCGCTGGTTCGTCGGCCTCGACGCGGAGGCCAGCCGCATCGGCAACGCCATCTGGCGCGGCGGCAAGGCCAGGCCCGGCGACCAGGAGCGGATCCTCGCGGTCTTCAGCCTCGCCTTCGCCGACGAGTCGGGCGTGCTGCCGGTGGCGAAGGGCCGGCCGGTCTGGCTGCTGCTCGCGGAGACGCCCGACCATGTCGTGCGGCTCAAGCCCCAGAACCTGCTCACCGGCCTGCCGCTCGTCGGCGCCGTCCGTCCGTCCTGAGGCGCCGCGCGATGGCCGGCGAGTGGCTGAGCATCGGCGTGGTCGTGGTGAAGCGCGCCTCGAGCGGCCCCTTCGCCACGCATGAATGGCAGCCCGGCACGATCCTGCCCGCGGCGCCGCCGGTCGCGAACTGGACCAGCCTGGGCGGCGGCGCCGGTCGCGAGAGCTTCTATGCCGGGCCTGCCACGCTGCAGCTCCACCCGGCGGAGACCGCGCATTACCGGGACAACCTCGAATCCCCCGAGCCGCGGATCTGGGTGCAGCTGCGCCCGGGGCCGGGGCCCGAGGGCGACGAGCGACTCGAGGTGGTCGCAGCGACGGTCGATCCCTACGAGGGCGAGGCGATGGCCGAGGGCGTCGGCGACGTGGTCGCCGCCTTCGCCATGCCGCCGGCGATCGCCGCCGAGGTCGCCGCGTTCTTCGCGGCCAACCATGTCGAGCGCGAGTTCTTCAAGCGCAAGCGCAACCGCCAGGACACGGATTCGCTCGGACGTCGCGCGCCGATCGCGCGCGATCCCTTCGCGACGGAAGAGTGATGGCGCGCGAGGACGGCTTCCTCTCGCGCTGGTCGCGCCTCAAGCAGGAGGCAGCGAAGCCGGTGCCGCCGCAGCCCTCCGGGGCCGAGCTGGACGCCGCGCGCGAGGCGGAGGCCGCCCGCGCGGCGGACGCCGCCGCGCGCGAGGCCGCGGCCCGCGCGGCGGAGGAGCGCGAGCGCGAGGAGATCGTCTCGCGCCTGCCGCGCATCGAGGACCTCGCGCCGGACAGCGACTTCCGCCCCTTCATGCATCCGCTCGTGCCGCAGGCCCTGCGCAGCGCCGCGCTGTCGCGGCTCTGGCTGCTCGACCCGGGCATCAGCGGCTATGTCGATCCGGCCCTCGACTACGCCCACAACTGGCATGTCCCGGGCGGCATCCCGGGCGGCGGGCCGCCGCCGAGCGCGGAGGAGGTGCAGTCGACGCTGCGCCAGATCTTCGCGCGCTTCGACAGCGAGGAGCGGGTCGACCAGCCGGCGCTTCCGGCCGGGGCGCCGGACGCGCCCGCGGCCGAGGTCGCGGAAGCGCCCGCCACGGAGGGCGATGGCCCGGGGATGGCGGCGCAGGCCGATCCCGGCGCCGCGCAGCCTCCTCTCGCCGCGCCCGATCCCGGGGGCGAGGCCGGGACGCCGGTCGTCCCGGTCCTCGCGCAGGCATCCGCCGCCGCGCCCGGGCAGGCTCCTGCCGAGGCGCCGCCGCCGCCTCGCGACGAGGAGCCTGCGCGCCCCCCGATCCGGCGCCATGGCGGCGCGATGCCGGCCTGAGGCAATCGGACCGGGGGTGTCCAAGCCTGCAAATCCTCAGGAATCTTCTGGTTGTATCTGCTGGAAATACAGTCTACCCAATAAGTTGACGTGCCATAGTCTTGACCTATGGCCTCAAATGCCCCGGAAGGGGCGAACCGGCAGGGACGTGGACGCAAGGCATGGCGCGAGACAGCGGGCTTAACCAGGCGATCGAGGCGGCGGGTGGCGTAGGCGCCCTTGCCCGCGCGCTTGGCATCGCCCAGCCCTCGGTCTCTTCCTGGGCGCGCGTTCCCTCCGACAGGGTCGTCGCGGTCGAGGCGGCAACGGGCGTTTCCCGCTCCATGCTGCGCCCCGATCTCTATGGCGGTCCTGCCGATGTCGCCGCGGTGGATCCGGTCGACCGCGCGCGCGCCGAGGAATACGCGCTGCTGTCCCACCTCCTCATGACACCGCCCTCGGCCGAGACCCTCGGCCAGCTTGCGCGGATGCGGGGCGACGCGACGGCCATCGGCATGGCGCATCTCGATCTCGCGGCGGCTGCGGCGACGGCGGACGTCGCGGCCGTGCAGAGCGAGTATTTCTCGCTCTTCATCGGCCTCGGGCGGGGCGAGTTGCTGCCCTACGGCTCCTACTACCTCACCGGCTTCCTGCACGAGCGGCCCTTGGCGCGCGTCCGCGAGGACCTGCAGGCGCTGGGCATCGAGCGCAGCGAGAACATCAGCGAGCCCGAGGACCACATCGGGATGCTCTTCGAGATCATGTCGGGCCTCGCGCTGCGCCGCTTCGGCGCCGACGAGGCCGCCGAGCGGCGCTTCTTCGAGCGCCACCTGAAGCCATGGGCGACGCGCTTCTTCATCGACCTCGGGTCGGCGAAGAGCGGGAAGTTCTACCGCGCGGTCGGCCAGCTCGGCCGCGCGTTCATGGAGATCGAGGCCGAGGCCTTCTCGCTCGCCGCGTGACGGCGGCGCGCGAGGGCCGGGGCCCTGGACAAGCCAGACGAGGAGAAAGACGGACATGGGCACGAGGAAGGACGACAAGGCAGGCGCCGCCCCCGCGGAGGGGCGCCGCTTCTTCCTGAAGGGCGCGGGCATCGCCGGCGCCGCGGCGGTCGCCACCGTCGCGACGGCCGGCCAGCCGGCCGCCGCCACGGAGAAGCGCGACGAGGCGCGCAAGGCGCGCTACCGCGAGACTGAACATGTCCGTCGCTTCTATGCGACGAACCGCTACTGAGGAGGCGCCGCACATGCTGACCAAGCGCAAGACCGGGGAAGCTTCCCGTTCCCGCCTCGCGGCCGTAGCCGCGGGCATGAGTTCGGGGGTCCTCGACCGCCGCGCGTTCCTCCGCCGCTCCGGCCTCGCCGCAGGTGGCATCGCCGCGATCGGCG
>VGDA01000266.1 GCA_016869915.1 Alphaproteobacteria bacterium | reverse complement strand
CGTCACCGTGCCGGAGATCCGTTGGCATCGCTGCGACATCAAGTCTGTCTCGCTGCTGCCGAACGTGCTTGCCAAGCAGGCGGCGCGCGAGGGCGGCGCCTACGAGGCCATCTTCGTGACGCCAGATGGCGTCGTCACGGAAGGCAGTTCCTCGAATGCGTGGATCGTGACGCGGGACGGCAAGCTCGTGACGCGCGCGCTCTCGAACGCGATCCTCGGCGGGATCACGCGCCAGACCCTCATGGACATCGCGCGCGAGGAGGGCGTCGAGGTGGAGGAGCGGCCCTTCACCCTCGAGGAGGCACGGCAAGCGCGCGAGGCCTTCGTGACGTCGACGACGTCCTACGCCATGCCGGTCACCCAGATCGACGACGCGGTGATCGCGAACGGCAAGCCGGGGACGATCTGCCGCAGGCTGCGCCAGAGCTATATTGAATACATGGCGCGCGCCTGAGGGCTGGGTCGGGGGCCTGAAATCCGTTCCCCGAGCGGCTACATTGGGCCCGTCCGCGGCGGGACCGCCGATTTCCGGCGGCGACGACCGCGGCGACCGACACGGGCCTGGCCGCGAGGGCAGGCCCCAAACAGCGAAAGAGGCAGGGCTCCGCCATGAGCACCGAGAAGACCCAGAACGTGCAGGACGTCTTCCTGAACTACATCCGCAAGAACAAGACCCCGGTGACGATCTTCCTCGTCAACGGCGTCAAGCTGCAGGGCATCGTCACCTGGTTCGACAATTTCTCCGTGCTGCTGAGGCGGGACGGCCATTCGCAGCTGGTCTACAAGCACGCGATCTCGACCGTCATGCCGGCTGCGCCGGTCCAGCTGTTCGAGGGCGACAAGGAGTCCGGCGAGGGATGAGCGGGACGGTGGACGCGCATGGCATCGTCTGAGCGCGGCCCGTCCGAGACGCGCGCGGCGCCGGTCCGCGCGATCGTCCTCCATCCCTACCTGAAGTCCGGCCGCCAGTCCGACGCGGAGATCGCGGGCAAGGTCGACGAGGCGGCGGGCCTCGCGCGCGCCATCGAGCTCGACGTGGTCCTCGCGGAGGCCATCCCGCTCCAGGGCTGGCGGCCGTCGACGCTGGTGGGCGAGGGGACGGTCGAGAGGCTGAAGGGCTTCGTCGCCGCGGAGAAGATCGCGCTCGCCGTGGTCGACCGCTCGCTCTCGCCGATCCAGCAGCGCAACCTCGAGAAGGCCTGGCAGTGCAAGGTCGTCGACCGCACGGGCCTGATCCTCGAGATCTTCGGCGCGCGGGCGCGCACGGCGGAGGGCCGGCTCCAGGTCGAGCTCGCGCAGTTGACCTACCAGCGCGGGCGCCTCGTCCGTACATGGACCCATCTCGAGCGCCAGCGTGGCGGGCGCGGCTTCCTCGCCGGCCCCGGCGAGACCCAGCTCGAGGCCGACAAGCGCATCATCGCGGACAGGATCGAGCGGCTGAAGGTCCAGATCGAGGACGTGAAGCGCACGCGCGGGCTGCATCGCCGCGCGCGCAGCCGGGTGCCCTATCCCGTCGTCAGCCTCGTCGGCTACACGAATGCCGGCAAGTCGACGCTGTTCAACCGGCTGGTCGGCGCGGGCGTCTTCGCCGCCGACATGCTGTTCGCAACGCTGGACCCGACGATGCGCGCGCTGCAGCTGCCGGCCGGGCAGAAGATCATCCTCTCCGACACGGTCGGCTTCATCTCCGACATCCCGCTCGACCTCGTGGCTGCCTTCCGCGCGACGCTTGAGGAGGTGGTCGGCGCCGACATCGTGCTGCACGTGCGCGACGTCGCGAACCCCGACACAGAGGCGCAGCGCGACGACGTGAACCGGGTGCTCCGCGACCTCGGCCTGTCGCGGCTCGTCGACGACGGGCTGGTGATCGAGGTCCTCAACAAGCTCGACCTCCTCGCGCCGGAGGCGCGCGAGTTCGTCCTCAACCAGGCCGCGCGCGAACCGTCGCTCGTGCCCGTCTCGGCGCACACCGGCGAGGGCGTGCCCGCGCTGCTCGCGGCGGTCGAGGCCCGGCTCGCGGCGACGCGCACGGTGCACGAGATCGACATCGCGCCGGAGGACGGGGCGACGCTGGCCTGGCTCTATCGCCACGGCGAGGTCCTGGAGCGCACCGACGGCCCGGAGCGCATCCGTCTCAGGATGCGCATGGCGCCGGCCGACCTCGCGCGCTTCGAGCAGCGCCGCGCGCAGGCTGCCGCCGCCGCCGAGGGCGCGTGACATGGCGGGGCAGGCGGCCGGCGCGGCCGCGATGGCGATCCCGCCGGCGGAGGTGCTTCCGCGCGACATCTCGGCCTATCGCGAGGGCAACACCGGGACCGACTACGTCTTCCGCTTCGACAGCGGCAGGTCGGGCCCGGCGGTCGGCGTGGCCGGCCTGACGCATGGCAACGAGATCTGCGGCATGACCGCGGTGACCGCGCTGCTCGATGCCGGTATCAGGCCGGAGCGCGGCAGCCTCGTGCTCTGGCTCGGCAACGTCGCCGCCTACGAGCGCCTGCGCGCCGACGACCCCGCGAACCAGACGCTCCACCGCTTCGTGGACCGCGACATGAACCGCGCCTGGGGCGACGACGTCGTCCACGGCGACCGGGACAGCGTCGAGGCGCGCCGGGTGCGCGAACTCCTGCCCTTCGTCGACGGGCTCGATTCGCTGCTCGACATCCATTCCACGACCTTCTGCGAGAGGCCGTTCTTCGTGGGACCGGGACTGCCGCGCAACCGCGCGCTGGCCGATGCGATCGGGGTCCCCCCGACCCAGGTCTTCATGCGCGGCAGCCAATATTCGGGCCTCACCATGGCCGAGCGCGGGCGCTTCGGCGATCCCGGCGCGCAGGCGACGTGCATCGCGGTCGAGTGCGGCACGCATCTCTCCCGCGCCGCGGGCCTGGTCGCCCAAGAGGTCGTCCTGAGATTCCTCGCGCATCACGGGATCCTGCCGGCCGGCGCGGCGCCGCCGCCCGCGCCGCGCGGTCCCCCGGCGCGCTACGAGATCCGGCAGGTCTTCCGCCCCGCGACGGATGGCGCGCGCTTCGCGCGGGCCTTCGCGCCCTTCGAGGAAGTGTCCGAGGGCGAACCCCTCGTGCTAGACGGGGAAGACGTATTCGCGGCGCCGTTCGACCGCTGCACCATCCTCATGCCCTCGCCGAGGCCGGCGCGGGGCAGGGACATGGTGACGCTGGCGGCGCCGCTTGCGTGACGCGCCCGGCAAGGGCGCCGGGGATGAGGGAAGGAAGGAAGACATGGCGAAGATCGCGTTTCTGGGCCTGGGCGTGATGGGGTTCCCGATGGCCGGCCACCTGGCCAGGGCGGGCCACGAGGTCACGGTCTACAACCGCACCGCCGCCAAGGCCGACGCCTGGGTGGCGAAGCACAAGGGCAGGGCGGCGGCGACGCCGGCCGAGGCCGCGCGCGGCCAGGACTTCGTCCTCGCCTGCGTCGGCAACGACAACGACCTCCGCTCCGTCGTCCAGGGCGACGCGGGCGCCTTCTCGTCCATGGGCAAGGGCGCGATCTTCGTCGACCACACGACGGCGTCCGCCGAGATCGCGCGCGAGCTCGACGCCGAGGCGCGCCGGCGCGGGCTCGGCTTCGTCGACGCCCCGGTCTCCGGCGGCCAGAGCGGCGCGGAAAACGCGCAGCTTGGCATCATGTGCGGCGGCGACGCGGCGACCTATGCGCGCGCCGAGCCCGTGCTCAAGACCTATGCGAAGGCGATCACGCTGATCGGCCCCGCGGGCGCCGGCCAGCTGACCAAGATGGTCAACCAGATCTGCATCGCGGGCCTGGTCCAGGGCCTGTCCGAGGGCATGAACTTCGCCATGCGCGCGGGGCTCGACGCCGAGAAGGTCCTTTCGGTCATCACCGCCGGCGCTGCCGGCTCGTGGCAGATGAACAACCGCGCCAAGACCATGGTCGCGGACAAGTTCGACTTCGGCTTCGCCGTCGACTGGATGCGCAAGGACCTCGGCATCTGCCTCGCCGAGGCGAACCGCAACAAGGCGCGCCTGCCGGTCACCGCGCTGGTCGACCAGTTCTACGCGCAGGTCCAGGCGCGCGGCGGCGGGCGCTGGGACACGTCGAGCCTCTACAACCTCCTTGCCAAGGACTGAGCCCGGGAGCCCGCCATGCCCGTCATCAATCGCATCGCCGCCTTCCACGAGGACATGATCTCGTGGCGCCACGACATCCACCGCAACCCGGAGACCGCCTTCGAGGAGCATCGCACCGCCGAGATGGTGGCGCGGCAGCTCGAGAGCTTTGGAATCGAGGTCCATCGCGGCCTCGCCGGGACGGGGGTGGTGGGCACGCTGCGCGCGGGCAAGGGCGGCCGCGCCATCGCGCTGCGCGCGGACATCGACGCGCTCCACATCCAGGAGAAGAACGCGATCCCGCACGCCTCCTGCGTGCCGGGGAAGATGCATGCCTGCGGCCATGACGGGCACACCGCCATGCTGCTGGGCGCCGCGAAGTACCTTGCTGAGACGAAGCGCTTCGACGGCACGGTGCATTTCGTCTTCCAGCCCGCCGAGGAGAACGAGGGCGGCGGGCGCGTGATGGTGGAGCAGGGGCTGTTCGAGAAGTTCCCCTGCGACGCGATCTACGGCATGCACAACTGGCCCGGCATGGCGACCGGCAACTTCGCCATCCGCCCCGGCCCGATGATGGCGTCCTACGACGTGTTCGAGGTCGAGATCGAGGGGCGCGGCAGCCACGGCGCCATGCCCCACCAGTCGATCGACCCGGTCGTCGTGGGCGCGCAGGTCGTCATCGGCCTGCAGACCATCGTCAGCCGCAACGCGCGGCCGATCGACGCGGCGGTCGTGTCGGTGACGCAGTTCCACGGTGGCGACACATGGAACGTGATCCCGGAGGCGGTGGTCCTGCGCGGCACCACGCGCTGCTTCCGCCGCGACGTGCGCGACATGATGGAACGTCGCATCGGCGAGATCGCGACGGGCATCGCCACGTCCATGGGGGCGGTGGCGCGCGTGCGCTACGAGCGCCGCTATCCGGCGCTGGTGAACGACGAGGAGTCCGTGCGCCGCGCCGTGGCGACGGCGGCCGAGGTCACGGGCGACCCGGGTCGCGTGGAGACCGGCGTCGAGCCGGTCATGGGCTCCGAGGACTTCGCCTTCATGCTGGAGAACAAGCCCGGCGCCTACATCATGATCGGCAATGGCGGCGGCGAGGGCGGGCGGATGCTCCACAACGCCCGCTACGACTTCAACGACGCGATCCTGCCGATCGGCGCGAGTTACTGGGCGCGGTTGGTCGAGACGAGCCTGGCGGCCGCTTGAGGACGCGCCGAGGGCGGCAAGGGCCGGCGTCAGCCGCGCTTCCCGCGCTCCTCGGCCTTCACGCGCTCCCAGGCGGCGTCCATCTCGGCGAGGCTCGAGCCAGCCGGCGTCCGCCCGGCCTCGGCGAGCATCGCCTCCATGCGGCGGAAGCGCCGCTCGAACTTGCCCGTCGCGTCGCGCAGGGCCGTCTCCGCGTCGATCCCGCACAGCCGCGCCACGTTGACCGCGGCGAAGAGCAGGTCGCCGATCTCCTCGGCGACGCGCGCGTGTCCCGGCTCGGCCAGGGCTTCCGCGACCTCGCGCGTCTCCTCGGTGACCTTGTCCAGCGCCGGCGCGGCGTCACGCCAGTCGAAGCCGACCTGTCC
>VGDA01000265.1 GCA_016869915.1 Alphaproteobacteria bacterium | reverse complement strand
GCGGCGCTCCCGTCGTCCTCACCATGCTCATCCACGCGCCCGCGGGACAGCGACGCCGCTTCGGCCATCGCGTCGAGGTCGGCACCGGCGGCGCCGCGCCGCCCTCCGCGGTGATCGCGGCGATGGGGGAGATGGGCTTCCGCGTTACGCATCTCTACGGGCTCACGGAGAGCTACGGCCCGGCGACGATCTGCATCCCGCACGAGGACTGGGACGGGCGCCCGCTGCCGGAGCGCGCGCGGCTGATGGCGCGGCAGGGCGTCGCCTATCCGACGCTCGGGGGCCTCATGGTCGCGGACCAGGAGAGCGGCGCGGCCGTGCCGGCCGACGGCGCGACGATCGGCGAGATCAGGCTGCGCGGGAACACGGTCATGAAGGGCTACCTGAAGAACCCCGGCGCGACCGAGGAGGCGATGGCCGGCGGCTGGTACCGCACGGGCGACCTCGCGGTCATGCATCCCGACGGCTATGTCGAGGTGAAGGACCGCTCGAAGGACATCATCATCTCCGGCGGCGAGAACATCTCCTCGCTCGAGGTCGAGGAGGCGCTCTACGCGCATCCCGCGGTGATGGAGGCCGCCGTCGTCGCGCGGCCCGACGGCAAATGGGGCGAGACGCCCTGCGCCTTCGTGGCGCTGAAGCCCGGCGCGCGCGCGAGCGACGCGGAGATCGTCGACTGGTGCCGCGGTCGCCTGGCGCGCTTCAAGGTGCCGCGCCGCGTCGTCTTCGGCCCGCTGCCGAAGACATCCACCGGCAAGATCCAGAAATTCGTGCTGCGCGAGCGCGCGAGGCAGGAACCATGAGCCGGATCTTCTCGCTCGCGGGGCGCGCCGCGCTCGTCACCGGCGCATCGTCCGGCCTCGGCGCGCATTTCGCGCGGCTGCTGGCGGGCGAGGGGGCGGCCGTCGCGCTCGCCGCGCGCCGCGCCGAGCGGATCGACGCGCTCGCCGCCGAGTTGCGCGGATCCGGCGCGGCCGCGATCGCGGTCGCGATGGACGTGACCGATCCCGCCTCCGTCCAGCGCGCGGTCGAGCAGGCCGAACGCGGGCTCGGGAGGCTCGACATCCTGGTCAACAACGCCGGGATAACCGCAAGCTCGCGGTTCCTCGAGACATCCGAGGAGGAATGGAGCGCCGTCCTCGATACCGACCTGACCGGGCTGATGCGGGTCGGCCAGGAAACCGCGCGGCGCATGGCGGCGCGCGGCGAGGGCGGCGCCATCCTGAACGTCGCCTCGATCCTCGGCGTGCGGCCCGCGCCGCAGGTCGCCGCCTACGCGGCCGCGAAGGCCGCCTCGATCAGCCTGACGCAGTCCATGGCGCTCGAGCTCGCGCGCCACCGCATCCGCGTGAACGCGCTCGCGCCGGGCTACATCGAGACCGACCTGAACTCCGCCTTCCTGCGCAGCCCGGCGGGCGAGGCGCTCGCCAGGCGCGTGCCGATGCGCCGCTTCGGCGCGGCGGAGGACCTCGACGGCGCGGTGCTCCTGCTGGTATCCGATGCCGGCCGCTTCATCACCGGGGCGACGTTGCCCGTCGATGGCGGCCACCTGCTCAGCTTCGTCTAGCCCATCGACACCGAGGAGAACGCCATGATCGTCGACGTGCGCACGTACACGCTCCACCCAGGCAGCCTCGGCGCCTTCTTCAAGCTCTACGAGGGCGAGGGCTTCGGCATCCAGACCCGCCACCTCGGCCAGCCGCTCGGCTACTACTTCGTCGACATCGGCCCGCAGAACCGCATCGTGCATCTCTGGGGCTACGCGGACATCGCCGACCGCGCGGCGCGGCGCGGCGCGATGGACGCGGATCCCGCCTGGACCGCGTATCGCGGCAAGTCCTCCGCGTTCTTCCAGCGCCAGGAGAACAAGATCCTGCGCAACGCGCCATTCTACCCCGCGCGCACCGGCGCGACGCAGCCCTTCGGCATCGTCGACTACCGTACCTACACCGCGCATCCCGGCAAGCTCGGCGCGTTCCTCTCGGTCTACGAGAGCGACGCGATGCAGACGCAGCTGCGCCATCTCGGCAACTGCGTGGGCTGGTACATGTCCGACATCGGGCCGCAGAACGAGGTCGTGCACATGTGGGGCTACCGCGACATCGCCGACCGCCAGCAGCGCCGAAACGCGATGCAGGCCGATCCCGCATGGCCGCCCTACCTGACCAAGGGCACCGCGCTGCTCGCCAACATGGAGAACGCGATCCTGCGCCCGGCGCCCTTCTGGAAGCCCGCGGCCTGAGAGGGAGGCGCGGATGGACTTCCGGCTCGACGCCGCGACCGAGGAGCTGCGCGCGCGGGTGCGCGCGCATGTCTCCGCGCGCCTGATCCCGCTCGAGGCGGATCCGGCGACCTGGGGCGAGGGCGAGAACATCCGCGAGGACCGCCTCGCCGGGCTGCGCGCGGAGGCGCGCGGGCTCGGGCTCTGGGCGCCCCAGACGCCGCGCGAGGATGGCGGCATGGGCCTGTCGCGGGTCGCGATGGCGGCGATGTACGAGGAGGCCGGGCGCTGCCGCTTCGGCCCGGCGGTCTTCAACTGCGCCGCGCCGGACGACGGCAACATGATGCTGCTGGCGAAGGTCGGCACGCCCGCGCAGAAGGTGCGCTGGCTCGCGCCGCTCGTCGCCGGCGCGGTGCGCTCGTCCTTCGTGATGACCGAGCCGCATCCCGGCAGCGGCTCCGACCCGTCGATGATGCTGACGCGCGCGGAACGCGCCCCGGGCGGATGGCGGCTCCATGGCCGCAAGTGGTTCATCACCGGCGCCGAGGGCGCCGCGCATTTCATCGCGATGGCGCGCACCAGCGACGACGCGCGCAAGGGCCTCACCGCCTTCCTGTTCCACGCCTCGCAGCCGGGATGGCGCATCCTGCGCCGCATCCCGATCATGGGGCCGGAGGAGCATGGCGGCCATTGCGAGATCGAGTTCGACGGACTCGAGGTCGCGGACGACGACGTGCTGATGGCCGTCGGCGACGGCCTCAAGGCGACGCAGATCCGCCTCGGGCCGGCCCGGTTGACGCACTGCATGCGCTGGCTCGGCATGGCCAAGCGCGCGATCGAGGAATGCCTCGGCTACGTGCGCGAGCGCCGCAGCTTCGGCACGACGCTCGACGCGCACGAGGGCGTGCAGTGGCTCCTGGGCGAAGCGGCGATGGAG
Organism: Alphaproteobacteria bacterium; assembly: GCA_016869915.1. Taxonomy (GTDB): domain Bacteria; phylum Pseudomonadota; class Alphaproteobacteria; order CACIAM-22H2; family CACIAM-22H2; genus CAIOSQ01. The sequence goes on along the minus strand of VGDA01000265.1, from coordinate 2,515 downwards.
ATCGAGATCGGCAGGCTGCTGACGATGCGCGCCGCGGCGCGGCTGGACGCCGGCGACTTCGCGCGCAAGGAGATCTCGATGGCGAAGATCGCCGTCGCCGACGTGCTGCACAAGGCGATCGACACCTCGATCCAGCTGCTCGGCGCGCGCGGCTACAGCCGCGACACGCCGCTCGAGTGGATGTACCGCTACGCACGCCAGGCCAGGCTCGTCGACGGGGCGTCGGAGGTCCACAAGATGGTCCTCGCCCGCACGCTGCTTCAGGAAGGCCTGGAGTTCTGGAACTGGCGATGAGCGCGGGAGACGCGGCGGGCAGCGTTCGCGATCCCGCGCCCGCTCTGGCGCGATGGATGATCGGCGCGCTGGGCGCGCGATCGGTCCAGGTGCTGCGCATGGAGAAGCTGGGCGGCGGCGCGATCCAGGAGAACTGGGCGGTCGACGCAGCGGTCTCCGGCGGGGCGCGCGCGGGCAGGCTCGAGCTGGTGCTTCGCACCGACGCGCCGTCGCGCGTGGCGTCGAGCCATGGCCGCGCGCAGGAATTCGCGCTGCTGCGCGCGGCATGGAACGCCGGCGTGCGCGTGCCCGAGCCGATCGCGCTCGAGCCTGAGGGGACGATCCTCGGCAAGCCCTTCTACCTTATGCGCCGCATCGCCGGCACGGCCGCCGCGCATCTGCTGGTGCGCGAGGATCGCTGGCGCGGCGATCGCGTCGAGCTCGCGCGGCGCCTCGGCGAGGAACTCGCGCGGATCCATGCGATCCTGCCGCCCGGCGACGGCACGCTCGGCTTCCTGCCGCTGCCCGGGGACCGGCCGGGCAGGGCGGGCGTCGCGGCCCTGCGCGGCTGGCTCGACTCCTATCGCGACGCTCGGCCCGCGCTGGAATGGGCGCTGCGCTGGCTCGACCGCGAGGCGCCGCCCGCGCCGGCGCGCACCTGCCTCGTGCATCGCGACTTCCGCACCGGCAACTACATGGTCGACGACGCCGGGCTCACCGGTATCCTCGACTGGGAGTTCGCGGGCTGGGGCGATCCGGACGAGGACATCGGCTGGTTCTGCGCGCGCTGCTGGCGCTTCGGCGCCAATGCGCGCGAGGCTGGCGGGATCGGCGCGCGCGCCGACTTCTATCGCGGCTACGAGGAGGCGAGCGGCCGCCGCCTCGATCCCGCCGCGATCGCCTACTGGGAGGTCATGGCGCACGCGCGCTGGGCTGTCGTCGCGCTCCAGCAGGGCGAGCGCCATGTCTCGGGCGAGGAGCCGTCGCTCGCGCTCGCGCTGACGGGACGCCGGATCGCCGAACTCGAATACGAATTGCTGCTGGGGACCGCGCCATGACGGACGTGCCGCGCGACCATCCCGATGCCGCCGGGCTGCTGGCCGCCGCGCGAGAGGAGTTCGCGCGAGAGATACAGCCCTTCCTCAAGGACGACCTGCGGCTCTCGGGCCTCATGATCGCGAGCGCGCTGTCGATGGCGGAACGCGAGTTGCGTCGGCCGCCGGACGGGTTCCTCGACGCATGGCCACTCGTCCACGCGCTACGGGCGGGGCGCCATGACGGGGACGGCAACCTGCATGCCAGGCTGCTCGATGACGCACGGCGACGCTTGGCCATAGCGAATCCGCGCTATCTATCCGACCGGGTGTGACGCCTGCGCCGCCCGCGCCAGGTCATCACCCGATCACGCCACGCGAGGACTGTAACCATGAAGACCACGACCCGCATGCTCGCCCTGCTCGGCGCCCTGGCCATTCCCGGCCTCGCCATGATCGCACCTGGCTCGGCCCTAGCCTCGGATGGCGACGCCGCGGCGGGAAAGACCGTGTTCCAGCGCCAATGCGCCACCTGCCACATCGATGCCGCGGAGGGGCCGCGGCGGCTCGGCCCGACCCTGTTCGGCCTGATCGGTCGCAAGACGGGCGCCGTCGAGGGCTTCCGCTACACCGAGGCGAACCGCAGCGCCGGCTTCACCTGGACGCCCGAGAAACTCGACGAGTATCTCCGCAATCCCCGCGCGATGATCCCCGGCACCAACATGGCCTTCGCGGGTATCCGCTCCGACAAGGACCGCGCAGATGTCGTCTCATATATCAATGGAATCAAGTGACTAGAAGGTAGATCTGAGATCCTGTCTACGAATTCGCCATGGGTCCGCGAAAGCCAAGATTACTCTCAAGAACGACAGGCAAATCACTGTTCTGAAATGATAAAATAAGTTCACTGGTTTTCGTGCGGCGTCGGATTGCGGGGCGCGCGTCGCCCCTCTTGCAAAGAGAACAAAAAACGAACATCCTCCACCGATCGGACATCGGAGGAAGCGATGCAGAAGTTCTTCGACGGGTTCCTTGCGGGTGCGGGGTGGGGCGCGGCGGGCAGCCTCGTGATGGCGGTGGCGACGATTGGGCCCATGCTGCTGCGCTGATGCCCGGGGACCAGGAGCGCGGCCTGGCCTCGGGTCGCTGGACTGGATCGAGGGGTGCGGCCATGTTCCGCCCCGATGAACCCTTGGCGGGGCAGCTTC
>VGDA01000264.1 GCA_016869915.1 Alphaproteobacteria bacterium | reverse complement strand
TCGCAGCCGGCGCTCGCGAGGCAGCGCAGGATGTTGCGCTTGGCGCCGTAGTCGATCGCGACGACGCGATGGATCGGCTGCCCGAGCTTCCCGTAGCCTGCGCCGAGGCTCCAGCGCGTCTCCGACCAGCGATAGGACTGGCGCGTGCTCACCTCGACCGCGAGGTCCATGCCCTCCAGGCCCGGCCAGGCCCCGGCCTCGTCGAGCGCGCCGCCGATATCGACGGCGCCATCGGGCGCGTGCACCAGCACGCCGTTCGGCGCGCCGAGGTCGCGGATCCGGCGCGTCAGAGCCCGTGTGTCGATCCCGGCGATGCCCGGCAGGCCATGGCCGCGCAGCCATGCGTCGAGATGCTGGCGGGCGCGGAAGTTCGACGGGGCGGTGATGTCGGCGCGCAGTACGCAGCCGCGCGCCGCCGGCGTCAGCGTCTCGATGTCCTCGTCGTTCGTGCCGACGTTCCCGACATGCGGGAAGGTGAAGGTGATGATCTGCCCGGCATAGGACGGGTCGGTCAGAATCTCCTGGTAGCCGGTCATTGAGGTGTTGAAGCAGACCTCGCCGACCTTGCGGGTCGCGGCGCCGAGGCCGCGGCCCCAGAAGACGCTTCCATCCGCGAGCACGAGCGCGGCGTTGGCGCCTGGCGGGCGCAAGGACTCCGCCCGCGCGAGCCAGTCGGCGCGGGAGAGGGCGGCCGCGTTCGTCATCTTTCGATCCTCGGGAGCCAGGACGGCGGAGCGACTCTGGCCGCACCGCCTCGTACTGGAGCGCGGGGTGTAGTGGATGCCGCGCGGCGCGTCAAGCCGGGTGGATCGCTAGAAAATCAACGTTTTTCAGGCGGTTGGCTGTCATGGAGGCCGATTGCCACGATTCTTCGCCGGGCGTATCGTCCGCGTTTTCCGCCGATCAGAGCGTCGAGGACGAGGCCATGCTGCGCGCGCGTTTCACCGAAGCCCTCAAGGACTCCATGCGCGCGAAGAACGAGCGCGCCACCGGCACGCTGCGCCTCATCCTCGCGGCGCTGAAGGACCGCGACATCGCCGCGCGGGGCAAGGGCAACCACGAGGGCATCCCCGAGGAGGAGATCGCCCAGATGCTGCAGTCGATGATCAAGACCCGGCGCGAGTCGATCACGCTCTACGAGCAGGGCGGCCGGGTCGAGCTCGCCGACCAGGAGCGCGAGGAGATCGCGATCATCGAGGGCTTCCTGCCAAAGCAGATGTCGGAGGAGGAGGTCGCCGCGGCGATCAGGGTGGCGATCGCCGAGGCTGGCGCGACCAGCATCAAGGACATGGGCAAGGTCATGGCCGCGCTGAAGGCGCGCCATGTCGGCCGCATGGACTTCGCCAAGGCCTCCGGCGCGACCAGGTCCCTGCTCGGCGGCTGAGCCGCCACGCCGGTCAGGACTGGCCGCGCATCTCCGCGAGGCGCTTCGCCGGGTCGCGGTACGAGGCGAGCGATTCCTCCAGGAACCTGCGCTCGATGTCGCGCGTGATGAAGACTATGCGCGAGCGCCGGTCGGCCCCTGGCCAGGCGGGAAGGCGCGCCGGCGGGTGGAAGAGGTGCTGGACGCCGTGGATCGCCACCGGTCTGTCCTCGCCGGCCACGTTCAGGATTCCCTTGATCCGCAGCAGGTCCTCGCCGCGATAGCGCGCGAGCGAGCCGAGCCAGAGGCTGAAGGAATCCCAGTCGACGGGCTCGTCGAGCGTCAGGCAGGTCGCCGCGATCCGCTTGTCGTGGCGATTGACGTCGTGGGGATCTTGGCCCTCGTGGCCCTCGTGGCCATGGTGATGGTCGTGGCCATGATCATGGTCGTGGTCGTGGTCGTGGCCATGGTGGTGGCCATGCGGCTCGTAGGCCTCGGCCTTGAGCCAGCCCTGCACGTCGGCGGTCTTGGTGGCCGGGTCGTAGAGCCCGGCGTTGAACAGGAGCGACGGGTCGACGTCGCCATGCACGACGCGCAGGATCGGCGCCGCCGGGTTGAGGCCGCGCAGCCGCCCCTCGAGGCGAGCGGTGTCCTTCGCCTCGGGTAGGTCGGTCTTGGTGAGCACGATGCGGTCGGCGACCGCGGCCTGCTTCACGGACTCGAATTGGCTGTCGAGCTGCGACCAGCCATTCACCGCGTCGACCGTGGAGACCACGGATTCGAGCCGGAAATAGGCCTCGAGGATCGGATCCTCCATCAACGTGTGCAGGATCGGCGCCGGGTCGGCGAGGCCGGTGGTCTCGACCACGACGCGCCGGAACGGCGGCACCTCGCCGCGCACGCGGCGGAAGTAGAGCGAGCGCAGCGATTTCACGAGGTCGCCGTGGATCGTGCAGCACAGGCAGCCCGAGCTCATCAGCACGGTCTCGCTGTCGATCTTCTCCAGCAGCTCGTGGTCGAGGCCGACCTCGCCGAACTCGTTGATGAGGACGGCGGTCTCGCCCATGCCGGGATGCCGCAGGAGCTTGCCGAGCAGGGTCGTCTTGCCGCTGCCGAGGAAGCCGGTGAGGACGGAGACGGGAATGGAGATCCAGCCCTCGTCGGAGGATGGCGCGTTGCTCATGGCGCCGACTATACCACGCGCCGTCGCGCCGCGAAGCCGCCGGAGGAGCGCATGGCTTGGCGTCGCCGCGCGGGCTAGTCTGCGCCCAGGTAACGCGTTGCGCCGTCGCGCGAGGCGCCGACGGGGAGGAGGGGCCCGCCATGGCGGCATCCGTACTGATCGTCGACGACGAGCCCAACATCGTCCTGTCGCTGGAGTTCCTGATGCGCCAGGACGGCCACGAAGTGCGCGTGGCGCGCGACGGCGACGCCGCGCTGGCGGCGGTGGCAGAGCGCGTCCCGGACCTCGTCCTGCTCGACGTGATGATGCCGGGCCGCGATGGCTACGAGGTCTGCCAGGCGATCCGCGCCAATCCCGCCTGCGCGCGCACGCGCATCGTCATGCTCACCGCCCGCTCGCGCGAGGTCGAGCGCGAGAAGGGATTGGCCATGGGCGCGGACGACTACGTGACCAAGCCCTTCTCGACCCGCGCGCTGGTCGAGCGCGTGCGCGAGATGCTCGCTGCCGGCCATGGCTGAGCGGTCCGGGGACGGCGGGGCCTGGCTGCCGGAGCGCCGGCAGGGCTCGCGCCCCCTCTGGATCGCGCTCGGCGCGGCGTCCGCGGCCGGCGCCCTGGCCGGCGCCCTGCTCGTCGTCGCCGGCGCCGCCACGCCGGCGGAGCCCGGCCGCGGCCTCGGCGCGCTCACGTCGGTCGAGGTCGGCGTGGCGCTCGCGCTCGCCGCATCCTGCTTCTTCGGCGTCGCGGCGGTGGCCCTGCGGCTGGGGATCGCGCTGCCGCTGCGCCAACTCGCGGCCGAGGCGCGCTTCGCCGCCGAGGCGGGGGCGGAGCGCGCCATCGAGCCCGGTCGCCATCGCTGGCTCGCGCCGGTCCCGGCCGCGGTCGCCGAGCTCGCCGGCGCGCTCGCCTCTGGCCGCCGCGCGCATGCCGCCGCGATCGAGGCCGCGACGCGCGGCGCCGCCGAGCAGCGCAACCGGCTCGAGACGATCCTGCGCGACCTGTCGGAGGGCGTTCTGGTCTGCACGCTCGACCATCGCGTGCTGCTCTACAATCGATCGGCGTTGTCGCTGCTGCGATCCGCGGGCGAGGTCGGGCTCGGCCGCTCGATCTTCAACGCGGTGGCGCGCGAGCCGGTTCTCCACGCCCTCGAGCGCATCCTCCACGCGAGCGAGCCCGCCGGCGAGGTGGCGGGCACCTGCAGCGTGGTCTGCGCCACCGCCGACGCCTCCCGCCTGCTCCACGGGCGGATCGCGCTGACGCGGGGCGAGGACGGCGAGGCCACCGGCTATGTCCTGACCCTCGCCGACGCGACGCGCGAGGTGGAGGCTCTCGCGGCACGCGACCGGGCTATGCGCGAACTCGCGGACGGCATGCGCCGTCCGGTCGCCAACCTCGCCGCCGCGGCCGAGACGCTCGGCGCCTTCCCGGGCATGCCGGAGGCGCAGCGTGCTGCCTTCGACGCCGTGGTCCAGCGCGAGGGCGGGGCGCTGGTTGCGTGCCTCGAGCGCTACGACGGCGCGGCGCGCGGGCTCGGCGGCGGGCACTGGCCGCTTGCCGACGTCCTGTCGATCGACGTGTTCCGTCTCGCCGCGCGCCGCGCCGCGGAAGAAGGCGGCCCCGAGATCACGCCGATCGGCCTGCCGCTCTGGCTGCATGCCGACAGCCAGTCGCTGGTCGTGGCGCTCGCGCGGCTCGCGACGCGCGTCGCGGAGGCGGTCGGCGTCGACGCCGTAGACGTCGAGGCCACGGCCGGCGACGCCAGCGCCTACGTCGACATCGCGTGGACCGGCGCACCCGTGCCGTCGGCGACCCTGGACGCATGGCTCGCCGAGCCGCTGGCCGGCGCGCTCGGCGCCGCCACGCCGGGCGACGTGCTGCTGCGCCATGGCAGCGCCGCGTGGAGCCAGGCGCTCGGCGACGGGCGGTCGAGGCTGCGCACGCCCCTGCCGATGGCCGCGTCGCCGGCGCCGCGCGACGCGCCGGCGTCCCCGGCGCTGCCCGCGCGGCCCGAGTTCTACGACTTCGACCTGCCGGCGGCGGCCGTCGCGGGCGGCGACCGGCTGCTCAGGCGGATGGAGTTCGTGGTCTTCGACACGGAGCCGACGACGGGCCTCAAGGCCTCGGCCGGCGACGAGATCGTCTCGATCGGCGCGGTGCGGGTGGTGAACGGCCGGATCCTCACCGGCGAGACGTTCTCGCGCCTCGTCAACCCCGGCCGCCCGATCCCGCCGGGCTCGATCCGCTTCCACGGGATCACCGACGCCATGGTGGCCGACGCGCCGCCGGCCGCGGTCGTGCTGCCGCAGCTGCGCGCCTTCTGCGAGGGCGCGGTCCTCGTCGCGCACAACGCCGCCTTCGACATGACGTTCCTGCGGATGAAGGAGGCGGAGAGCGGCGCCGTCTTCGACATGCCCGTGCTCGACACGCTCCTGGTCTCCGCCTTCCTGCACCCGGACATCGTCGACCACGACCTCGACGCGATCGCCGCGCGCCTCGGCGTGCGGATCGAGGGACGGCACACGGCGCTCGGGGACGCCATGGCGACCGCGGCGGTCTTCGTCGCGCTCGTCGACCTGCTCGATCGCCGCGGGACGACGACGCTCGACCAGCTCCTGCGTTCCTCGCGCATGGCCATGGAGCTGCGCGCCCGGGCGCGGCAGTTCTGAGGAGGCGGGGATGCGGCGCGGCGAGAGGTTGGTCGGGCTCTTCCTCCTCGCGGCGTTCCTGTTCAGCCCGGTTGCGATCGGCTTCTTCCAGAAGCCCGTGTTGGTCGCCGGCGTTCCGGCGCTGCTGCTCTACGTCTTCGCGGCCTGGGGCGTGGTGGTGGCGCTGCTCGCCCTGGCGGCGCGCCGCGGCCCCGACGAGGACGGCCAGGCATGAACCGCTGGGGCATCGCGGCCGTCGCGCTCGGCTATCTCTGCCTGCTGTTCGCGGTCGCGCGCTGGGGAGACCGGCGCGCGGACGCGGGGCGCAGCGTGATCGCCAGCCCCGCGATCTATGCCCTCTCGATGGCCGTCTATTGCACGGCCTGGACGTTCTACGGCTCGGTCGGCCGGGCCGCCGCCGGCGGCATCGACTTCGTCGCGATCTATCTCGGCCCGACGCTGGCGGGCGTGCTGTGGTGGCACGTCA
>VGDA01000263.1 GCA_016869915.1 Alphaproteobacteria bacterium | reverse complement strand
ACCAGGATGGCGTCGATCTCGGCCTGGCCGAAGCCGCGCCGCCCCATCATCGGGACGACGTTGCGGAAGATGTGGCCGTAGCCGTGCCCGCCGAAGCGCGCGAGGCGGGAGATGTAGCAGATGTCGTGGCTGATCACGACGCGCTCCAGGTGGCCATGCGAGACGAGCGTGCGGATGTGGCGCAGGCGCGTCGCGTCGTTGGGCATGTCGATGTCGGCATGGCTGTAGTAGGAATTCTCCTGGCCGAAGAGGTCGAACTCGACCACGCAGCCCGTGTCGGCGAGGCGCAGCAGGCGCTCGTCGTCGAAGATCGTCCGGTCGATGTGGCTGATGACGACGCGCGCGAGGTCGGCGCCGTTCGCCCGCAGGAAGTCGGCGACTTCCTGCGGCTGGTCGGGGTGGCGCCCGGGATGGACGTTGATCGCGGCGCCGGTCTCCTGCTGCGCCACGATCGCGGCGCGCATCACGCGCTTCTCCAGCTCCGTCCACGGCGCCTGGCAGCCGATCTCGCCGATCATGCCGGAGCGGATCGACGTACCCCACGCGCCGAGCTGCACCTGGTCGATCATCTCGCGCGCGAAGTCGTCGACCCCGCGCGCACGGTTGCGCGGGTCCTGGTACTCGTCGACGTAGTGGCCGCAGCCCATGACCATGTGGACGCCGGTCACGTTGGAGATCTCCGCCAGCCCCTCGGGATCGGGCTTCAGCCCGCCGCAGGAGAGCTCGACGATCGTGCTGCCACCGACCTCGCGCAGGCGCCGCACCTCGTCGATGGCGACCGCGACGTCGTGCAGCTGGAAGTTCCGCGGCGCGAGCATCTCGCCGTAGGAATAGGCCCAGTGGTTCTCGAGCGTGATCTCCGGGCCGAAGTCGTTGCGCGCGGCCAGCTTCGGCGGCGTGATGTCCCACAGCACGTGCTCGTGCATGAGCGTCGGACCGAGCGTCGCGGGGTCGACGACGCCGCGCACGGTCTGGGCCTTGCCGCGGAGCATCTCCCTGTCGTGGCGGATGGCGCCCATGGAGGCCGGCTCCGGTTCAGCGCAGGTGGCAGGCGACGCCGTGGCCGGCCTCGACCTCCCGAAGCGCCGGCGCCTCGACGCGGCAGCGTGGCTCGGCATGCGGGCAGCGCGTGTGGAAGTGGCACCCCGCGGGCGGGCGGCTCGGGCTCGGCACGTCGCCCTTGAGGATGATGCGCTTGCGCCGGGTCCTGGGGTCGGGCACCGGCACGGCGGAGAGCAGCGCCTCGGTGTAGGGATGCAGCGGCTTCGCGAAGAGCGTTCGCTTCTCCGCGATCTCGACGATCCGGCCCAGATACATGACGGCGACGCGGTGGCTGATGTGCTCGACAACCGCGAGGTCGTGGGCGATGAACAGGTAGGACAGGCCGAGGTCGCGCTGCAGGTCGACCAGCAGGTTGATGACCTGCGCCTGAACCGAGACGTCGAGCGCCGAGACGGGCTCGTCGCAGATGATGACCTTCGGGTTGGGCGCCAGGGCGCGCGCGATGCCGATGCGCTGGCGCTGCCCGCCGGAGAACTCGTGCGGGTAGCGGTCCATCTGCTCCGGCCGCAGGCCGACGCGCGCGAAGAGCTCGGCGACGCGCTCGCGCCTCTGCGCCGCGCCTAGCTGCTCGAAGTTGCGCAGCGGCTCGGCCACGATCTGCCCCGCGGTCAGCCGCTGGTTGAGCGAGGCATAGGGATCCTGGAAGACGAACTGCAGGTCGCGGCGCACGGGGCGCATCTCCGCGCGCGACAGGCCGTCGATGCGGCGCCCGCCGAGGCGCACCTCGCCGGCGGTCGGGTCGATCAGCTTGATGATCGCCTTGCCCGTCGTCGACTTGCCGCAGCCCGATTCGCCGACCAGCCCCAGGGTCTCCCCCGCGGAGAGCGCGAAGGAGATGCCATCGACCGCATGGACCTGCCCGGTCACGCGCTGGAGCAGGCCGGTGCGGATCGGGAAATGCTTCTTGAGGCCCTCGACCTCGAGCAGGGCGGGCGCGGTCATGTCGCGGCCCTCCCGGCCTCGAAGCAGGCGACGACGTGGCGCGGCCCCATCTCCTCGAGCGCCGGCGCGGACTGGCGGCAGCGATCGGTCGCGAGCGCGCAGCGCGGCGCGAAGGCGCAGCCCGGGATCGGCTCGCGCAGGCTGGGCACGACGCCCGCGATCTCGGACAGGCGCTCGGGCGTGTCGCCCTGCAGCGACGCGCCGAGCCGCGGCATCGAGCCGAGCAGGCCGCGCGTGTAGGGATGGAGCGGGCGCGCGAAGAGCTCCTCGACCGGCGCCTCCTCGACCTTGCGCCCCGCGTACATGACGACGACACGCTCGGCCATCTCCGCGACCACGCCGAGGTCGTGGGTAATGAGCATGATCGCCGCGCCGACCTTGGACTTGAGGTCGCGCATCAGGTCGAGGATCTGCGCCTGGATCGTGACGTCGAGCGCGGTGGTCGGCTCGTCGGCGATGAGCAGGCGCGGGTTGCAGGCCAGCGCCATCGCGATCATCACGCGCTGGCGCATGCCGCCGGAGAGCTGGTGCGGGTATTCGCGCACGCGGCGCGCGGGCTCCGCGATGCCGACCAGCGCGAGCATCTCGACGGCGCGCGCCTCGGCGTCCGCGCGGCCCATCGCCTGGTGGCGCACGAGGCTCTCCGCGATCTGGTAGCCGACGGCGAGCACCGGGTTCAGGCTCGTCATCGGCTCCTGGAAGATCATCGCGATGCGGTTGCCGCGGATGTCGCGCATCGCGGAATCGTCCAGCGCGAGAAGGTCCTGGCCCTCGAAGCGGATGCTGCCCTCCACGACGCGCGCTGGCGGCGAGGGGAGCAGGCGCAGGATCGACTGCGCCGTCACGCTCTTGCCGCAGCCGGACTCGCCGACCACGGCGAGCGTCTCGCCCGGCGCGATGGAGAAGGAGACGCCGTCCACCGCGCGCACCACGCCCTCGCGCGTGTAGAACCAGGTCCGGACGCCGTCGAGCTCGAGCAGGGGCGCGGTCGCGTCCATCGCGTCAGATCCTGCGCGCGAGGCGGGGGTCGAGGGCGTCGCGCAGCCCGTCGCCGACGAGGTTCACGGCCAGCACGGTGAGCGACAGGAAGATGCCCGGGAAGACGATGATGTAGGGCTTCACCTGGAAGACGCTGCGGCCGTCCGCGACGATGTTGCCCCAGGACGGTATGTTGGGCGGCGTGCCGGCGCCAATGAAGCTCAGTATCGCCTCGGTGATCATCGCCGACGCGCAGATATAGGTGCCCTGCACGAGCAGCGGGGCGATCGTGTTGGGCAGGATGTGGCGGAACAGGATGCTCGGCAGGCCCGAGCCCGAGGCGATCGCCGCCTCCACCATCGGCTGCTCGCGCAGCGACAGCACGAGGCCGCGCACGAGGCGCGTCACGCGCGGGATCTCCGCGACCGCGATGGCGAGGATCACGTTCTCGAGGCTGGCGCGGGTGAGCGCCATCAGCGCGATTGCGAGCAGGACCGGCGGCACCGACATCAGCCCGTCCATGAAGCGCATCAGGATGTTGTCGGCGAGGCGGATGAAGCCCGTGACGAGGCCGATCAGCAGGCCGACGGCCGTGGCGAGGATCGCGACGCCGATCCCGACGGTCAGCGAGACCCGCGTGCCGTAGAGGACGCGGCTGTAGATGTCGCGGCCGAGCAGGTCGGTGCCGAACCAGAAGCGCTCGGAGGGCGGGCGCAGACGGAAGATGGGCGAGACCTTCTGCGGGTCGACCGTGCCGAGGAAGGGCGCGAAGACCGCGACGCAGACCATCGCGAGCAGGATCGCGCCGCCGAGGATCGCGGTGGGATGCCGGCGCAGGACGGCGAGCGGGCCGCGCTTGCTCCTCTCGGAGGGCAGCTTCATCGGCCCGGTGCGCGTGATCGAGGCCATGTCAGTACCGGATCCTGGGGTCGAGCAGCGTGTAGCTGAGGTCGATCAGCAGGTTCACGACCACGTAGGTGAAGGAGAAGAGCAGCACGACGCCCTGGATGATCGGGTAGTCGCGTCGCAGGATCGCGTCGACCGTCAGGCGCCCGAGGCCGGGGATCGCGAAGACCGTCTCGGTCACGACCACGCCCGAGATCAGCAGCGCGATGCCGATGCCGATCACCGTGACGATCGGAACCGCCGCGTTCTTCAGCGCATGGCCGAGCAGCACCTTGTCCTGGAACAGCCCCTTGGCCTCCGCCGTGCGGATGTAGTCCTGCGCCATCACCTCGAGCATGCTCGCCCGCGTGATGCGCGCGATCAGCGCCATGTAGACGATGCCCAGCGCGAGCGCGGGCAGGGTCATGCTGCGCAGGAACGGCCCGATCCCGGCGGAGAGCGGCGTGTAGCCCTGCACGGGCAGCCACTCGAGCTCGATCGAGAAGCCGAGGATCAGCAGGTAGGCGAGCACGAAGACCGGCACGGAGAAGCCGAGCACCGCGAAGGCCATGATCGCGCGGTCGATCCAGGTGCCGGCCTTCCAGGCGGCGATGACGCCCATCGGCACCGCGAGCACGACCGTGACCACCAGCGTGCAGACGCTCAGCATCAGCGTCGGCTCGATGCGCTGCTGGATCATCCGCGTCACGGGCTGGTTGGTGAAGATGGAGACGCCGAGGTCGCCGCCGATCGCCGCCCAGGCCCACTGGGCGAAGCGCACGAGGAAGGGCTCGTCGAGCCCGAGGCGCGCGCGGATCCGCGCGATGTCCTCGGCCGTCGCGAGGTCGCCCGCGATGACGGCGGCCGGGTCGCCCGGGGTGACGTAGAGCAGCGAGAACACGAAGACAGCCACGATCGCCACGACCGGCACGGTCGCTATGGTTCGTCTGATGACGTAGGCGAACACCCCGGACCGCTCCCGCTCCCTGCACGCCGACGACCTCGGCGCTTGCGCGACCGGCCCCGGCTCCCTGCGCTTCGAGTAAGGCATGGTTTGCCGCGAGGCTTCAAGCGGGGCAGTATTCTTCCCTCAGGGAGTTTCACCAGGAGGGAAACATGAAGCACTGGAAGTCATGGCTCGCCGCGGGCGCCGCGGTCCTCGCGCTGTCCGGCGCCGCGCAGGCGCAGGAGAAGGTGCTGCGCCTCGTGCCGCAGGCCGACCTCAAGAACCTCGACCCGATCTGGACGACGGCGGCGATCACCGTCAACCACGGCTACATGATCTACGACACGCTGTTCGCGCTGGACAGCAAGCTCGTGGCGCAGCCGCAGATGGTCGATACCTGGTCGCGCAGCCCCGACGGCATGAAGTGGAACTTCAAGCTCCGCGCCGGCATGAAGTGGCATGACGGCACGCCCGTCACCGCGAAGGACGCGGTTGCCTCGCTCGTGCGCTGGGGCAAGCTGCCGACCCGCGGCGGCCCGCTGATGTCGCGCGTCGCCTCGATCGTGGCGACGGACGAGCTGTCCTTCGAGCTGGTGCTCAAGGAGAAGTTCGGCGCGGTCATCGACATGCTCGCCGACCCGGCGCTGCCGCCCTTCATCATGCGCGAGAAGGACGCGATGACCGACCCGTTCGAGCAGGTTAAGGAGCAGGTCGGCTCCGGCCCGTTCGTGTTCGCGGCCAACGAGTGGGTCGCGGGCAGCAAGGTCGTCTACCGCCCGTTCAAGGACTACAAGCCCCGCAGCGAGCCCTCCGACGGCTTCGCCGGCGCCAAGGTCGCCAAGGTTGACAAGGTCGAGTGGGTCTACCTGCCCGATCCCAA
>VGDA01000262.1 GCA_016869915.1 Alphaproteobacteria bacterium | reverse complement strand
CGCGCGTCGTCGAAGGGCTTCGAGTCCTGGCGCATCACGATGTTGACGAAGCGGCCGGAGGGCACGCGCTGGCCCTGCACGCCCGGCGCCGCGGCGATGCGCTTGAAGTCCGCCTGCTGCACATCGAGCATGACATCGACCGCGCCGGAGAGGAAGTTGGCGGCCTCGGCGGCGAGGTCGGGGAAGAGGTAGAGTTCGACCGCATCGAGATGCGGCTTGCCCGGCACGTAGTAGTCGGGGTTCCTGACGAGCCGCATGAACCGGGCGCTGTCGTAGGTTTCCTGCTTGAAGGGGCCGGTGCCGATCGCGCGGGTGTTCAGCGCCTGCAGCGGGCCCTTCACCAGCGTGGCCGGCAGGATGCGGGCATTCGCGTGGGCGAGCGAGACCGGCAGGTCGGCGAAGGAGGACTTGAGCTCGAAGCGCACGGTGAGCGGGTCGACCGCGACCACCTTGTCGATCATGTTGAGCACGGCGCGCGCGGGCGAGCCGGTCTTGGGGTCGAGGATCGCCTCGATCGTCGCGACCACGTCCTGCGACGTGAAGGGCGAGCCGTCGTGGAACTTGACGTTCGGCCGCAGCTTGAACGTGAAGGTCCGGGCCGCGTTCTCGCCGCTCCACTCGACGGCGAGGTCGGGGCGGGGGGCCATGTCGCGGTCGAGCCGGGTGAGCCCGGCGTAGATCATGTCGAGGGCGAGGTACTCGGCGGGGCCGGAGTTCTGCAGGACGTTCAGCGTCAGGATGCTGGTCGAGTGGCTGACCTTGAGCGTCCCCCCGCGACGGGGCGTGCCCTGCGCCGCGGCGCCCTGGGCGAGCAGCGGCACCGCCGCGAAGCCACCGACCACGCCGCGCCGGGTGATGTCGAAGTTCGTCATGGCCTTCTCCTTCTTCTCGATGACTGTCAGGTGACGACGGTGAGGTCGTCGGGGAGCCCGGTTAGTATCTCCGGCGCGCCGTCGGTGACGAGGAACGTGTGACCCACCCCCATCGCGTAGCCGGAATCGCTGTCGCCGATCATCACGTGGTAGAACAGCGTCATGCCCGGCTCGCAGCGCGTCGGGTTGCCGGAATAGATCATGGGCGGGACGTCCATCGAGGTCGGCGCGTAGGTGCACCCGACGGAGTAGCCCGTCGCGCCATAGCGATGCGCGCGGAAGCCCGCGCGGTCGAGGCCGTCGGCATGGACGTCGAAGATCTCGCCGAGCGTCGTGCCCGGGCGCGCGATCTCGGTCATGCGGGCGAGCGTCGAGCGCGCCGCGTCGTACATGTGCCTCTGCCGGTCCGTCGCCTTGCCGAGCAGGATCGTCCACTCGGTCTTGACGTTGTAGCGGCGCACGGCGACCGGATACTCCACGAGGATCTGGTCGACGGGTTCGAGGCGTCGCGGCGAAGAGACCCCGCGCCCATAGACCGCGCGCGGGCCGGAGTTGAACAGGGGCGCGTTGGGCGGCATGTCGCCGCCGCCCTCCAGCACCACCTTGAGGTAGGCGGCGGTCAGCGACGAGTCCATCACGCCCGGCCGCGCCATGCCGATCACGGTCTCGAGCGAATGGTCGAGCAGCGCGCCGGCCTTGCGCATGTACTCGATCTCCGCGGGCGACTTCACCAGTCGCAACCGCCGGATCATGTGGTCGTCGTTGTCGAGCGTGCAGAAGCCGTCGAGGGTCTTCTGGAGGCGCCAGAGGTTCCAGCCCGTCAGGCCATGGGTGTTCAACTCGACCGCGACCCGGCCTCCCGCCAGCCCGAGCTCCTCGAGGATCGCCTTCAGGTCGCGCGCGGGATTGGCGTCCTCCGCGTCCCACCAGATCCGGATGTCCTCGATCGTCGAGGTCTGGCGGGCCTGGAGCAGGTCGGGACGCCGCGTCAGGAGCACGATGGGCCGGTCGTCCGCAGTCACCACCGCGCACTGGAAGAAGACGAAGCCGCCGGTGTCGTAGCCGGTGAGCCAGAAATGGCTTTCCTGCGCGAAGACGAGCATCGCGTCGAAGCCGCGCTCGCGCAGCGTCCGCCGCAGCCGTGCCTGGCGGTCGAGGTGCTCCGCGCGCGAGAAGGGCAGGGTGGGGGGGCCGGTGAAGGGACTGGGTATGGTCATCGCTCGCTCGGGCCGTCGGCAGCCTCTTGAAGAGACGCTACGCACTGGTATACCACGCGTCAACCATGGGAATTCCGAACAGGCATGCGCGCCCGGCGCGCCCCCAGCCATGCTGAACCAGATCCCCGACCGCAGGCTCGCGTCCCAGGCCTACGAGCAGCTGCTCGACCTCATCATGTCCGGCCAGCTTCCCCCGGGGACGATGATCCAGGAGCGCCGTCTCGCCGAGCATCTCAGGATGTCGCGCACGCCGCTGCGCGACGCGCTGCTCATGCTCGAGCATGACGGGCTCGTCAGCCGCCCGGGCGGCCGCGGGCTGCAGGTTCGCCACCTCGACCTCGACGGCTTCATCGAGAACCTCGCGATCCGGCGGCTGCTCGAGCCGGAGGCCGCGCGCCTCGCGGCCGGACGCGTCCCTGCCACGACGCTGGACGGCATCCGCGCGCGGCTCGAGGCGCTGCTGGCCGGCGCGATGGAGCGGCCTGGCGCGCCGGATCGCGCCGAGGTGCGCTCGCTCGACGACGACCTGCATTCCGCCGTAGTGGCGGCCGCCGGTAACCGGCAGATGGAGGCGATCGTGCGCACGCTGCGACGCCAGACCCAGATGTTCGACCTGCGCAGCATGCCCGAGCAGCTCGAGGATACCTGCCGCGAGCACCTCGCCGTGGTCGCGGCCATAGCCGATGGCGAGGGCGAGGCCGCGGCCGCGGCGATGCGCACCCATCTCGACGGCGTCCGCCAATCGATCGTGCAGCGCCTGGCCCGGGTCGCGTGAGGCATGGAGGCCCGGCCGGCGGATTGCGTCGTCCTGCAGCCGATCGCGGAGACGGGTCTCGCGCGGCTGCGCGCCGCCGGCCTCGCCGTCCATGTCGCGGCCCGTCCCGACCTGGAGGCGCTGCGGCCCGCGCTCGCCACGGCGAGGGCGGCGATAACGCGCAACGCTGGCTTCTCGGCCGAATGGATGGCGGCGTCTCCACGCCTCGAGGTCATCGGCAGCCATGGCACCGGGCTGGACGCGATCGACCTGCCGGCCGCCCGGGCGCGCGGCATCGCCGTCGTGAACACGCCCGGGGCGAACGCCCAGTCCGTGGCCGAGCTCGCCTTCGCGCTGATGCTCGCCTGCTCGACCTCGCTGCTCGCGGCGGATCGCGCGGTCCGCGCGCATGACTTCGGCTGGCGCATGCGCGCCCGCACGGTGGAGCTATCGGGCCGGCGCCTTGGCCTGCTGGGCTTCGGCGCGATCGCGCGGCGCGTGGCGCGCATCGGCCTCGCCTTCGGCATGGAGGTCGCTGCGCTGTCCCGCCACGCCGGCCCCGGTGAACTCGCGTCCCACGGCGTCGCCGCCGCCAGCGACCTGCCGGCGCTGCTCGCCTGGAGCGACGTGCTATCCCTCCACGCGGTGCCCTCCGGGCCGCCGCCCATCGACGCCGCCGCCCTCGCGCAGATGAAGCCGGGCGCGATACTCGTCAACACCGCGCGCGGCGCGCTCGTCGACGAGGGCGCGCTCGCGGCTGCCCTCGCCGAGGGCCGCATAGCGGCGGCCGGCCTCGACGTCTTCTCGCCGGAGCCGCCGCGCCCCGGAAGCCCGCTCCTCTCCGCGCCAAACCTCGTGCTCTCCCCTCACATCGGCGGCGCGGCGCGCGAGGCCATGGACCGCACGGCGCTGGCCGTCGCCGACGCGGTGCTTGCTGTGCTCGAAGGGACGCAGGGCGGGCGCGGGATGGACCGGCCCGCCCCCCTCACGGGGTGACGATCAGGGCGCGCGGGTAGCGCGTCAACCGCTCGTGGCCATCGGCGGTGATCGCGATCGTCTCGGAGAAGCCGAAGCTGTCCGCGAGGACGTAGGTGTGGAAGACCATGCCGGGCTCGAACGCCCAGGTCGCGCCGGGCGCGGCCTCGAGCGATTCGCCGCCGACCGGCGGCATCATCAACCCGATCGAGTAGAACGTCTTGTTCGTGTAGTCCTTGCGCAAGCCGGCACCGAGGATGCCCTCCCGGTAGATGCGATCGGGCACCGCGGCCTGGACGCCGGGCCGCACCTCCGCGAGGGCGGCATCCTGTATCGCGATGATGGTCTCGAGCTTGCGTCGCTCCGCGTCGGTCGCCCTTGCGATCTTGATCGTCCGCATGAAGCGCGCGTGGTAGTGGCGCACCGCCGGCGTGCACTCGCACTGCAGCGTGTCGCCGGCCTCCAGCACGCGGTCGGTGAAGCCGCCATGGAGATGGAAGGCCCGCTCGCCGCTGGAGAGCGGGCCCGGGCCCGGATGGTCGCTGCCGGCTCGGATCATCGCCGCGACGATCTCCGCCGCGACGCTGCGCTCCGAGACGCCGGCCCGCGCGGTCGCGACGGCGGCTGCCATGCCTGCCTCGGCGGCGCGCGCGGCGCGGCGCTGGTAGTCGATCTCGGCCGGCGACTTGACGAAGCGCAGGCGCGAGACGAGGTCCCCCGCATCGACGAACTCGAAGGCCGGGAAGGCGAGCTTGAGCTTCTCCCAGCGCTCGGCGTTCAGCTGCCAGGCCGACATCTCGATGGCGATGCGCGCCTTCTCGCCAAGGCGGCGGCGCAGGAACGCAGCGGCGACGGCGAAGCGGTCCTCGCCGTCCGACCATGTCGCGTTGTCGGCGTAGACGCATGTGGTGTCGAGGTAGAAGCGCGCGACGTCGCGGCACAGCACCCCCGGCTCGCCCTCCGCGGGGACGAGCGCGAACTGGAACGTCGAGTAGCCGCGGGTGAAGAAGCCCGTCAGCCACGTCACGGATTCGGGCTGGAACGCCAGCAGCGCGTCGACGCCGCGGGCCCGCAGCATGGCCTGAACCCGCCCGACGCGCTGGTGATACTCGGCGGGCTCGAACCACGGGGTCGTCTTCATCGCGCGCTCCGGATGTCCCTTGCCATGCGGGCTCACGCCGCGGCCAGGCTGCCGGCGCGGGCGTGGCGCATGAAGTTCGCGAGCATCGTCTTCGACTCCTCGGCGTCGGTGGCCCGGCGCTTGAGCGCGTCGACGTCCGCGCCGTCGGACTCAAGCCGGCTCCGGCTGAGCTCGAACCAGTCGCGCGCCTGGGCGGCGTCGACCTCGGGGTGGCCCTGGATGCCCCAGGCGGCGAAGCGCCTGTGCTTCCAGACGTGGTTCGGGCAATCCGGCGAATGCGCGAGGATGGTCATGTCCGGGTGGTCGGCACGGACCTCGTCGTTGTGCCACACGAACATCTCGACGCTCTCGCCGAGGTCGCAGGTGACGGGGTCGCGCCGCGCCGCGCCGGTGACGTCGAGGTGGAGGTAGCCGACCTCGCAGGACGAGCGGCGGAAGACCTGGTCGCGCCCGCACAGGGCCGAGCCGAGGATCTGGCTGCCGAAGCAGATCCCGAGCATCGGCACGCCGCGCCCGGCGAGGTCGCGCAGGAGCGCGTGTTCGCGCTCGATCCACGGGATGTTCTCGTAGGCGCCATGGGGGCTGCCCGACACGAAGCAGGCGCCATAGGGGGCGAGGTCGTCGGGGAACTCGCCCTGGTAGGCCCAGCGGACATCGACGTCGAAGCCGGCCGCGGCGAACCTGTCCTCAAGCGCGGACACGGAGCGGCGGCGCGGGCCGTTCTGGAGATAGAGAAGCTTC
>VGDA01000261.1 GCA_016869915.1 Alphaproteobacteria bacterium | reverse complement strand
AGCTCGGTCGGGGTGATGCCGTGGCGGTCGAGGAACTGGCGCAGCAGCTGGCCGACCGCGCGGCGGCTGCGCGCGCCGTAGAGCTCCGCGGGCGCCTCGCACCAGGCATCATGCTCCTCGAGCTCGCCGATGCGCAGGCCATCCTCGCCGCGCTCCGGCCGCGCCGCCTCGAAGACGACGTTGCCGGTCAGGAACTGGCCGTCGACGAGCCGCCCGCGCACGACCCGGACGGCGTCGCAGCCGCCGCGCGCGAGGATCTCTCGCGCGCTCGCGATCGCGTCCTCCTGGCGGTCGCGCATGCCCTCGACGGCCCAGCGCCCGGCGCGCCGGACGCCGACCTCGAAGACGAAGGCCCTCTCCGACATCGCGCGACGCGCCGCGCCGTGCCGGCGTCCCCGCGGGGGCGCCCGGTCAGCCGCGGCCGACGAACGGCATCTTCGTCGCCATCACGGTCGCGAAGAGCAGGTTCGAGCCCGGCGGCAGGGAGGCCATGTGGACGATCGTGTCAGCGACGGATTCGACGTCCATGATCGGCTCGATCGCGATCTCGCCATTGGCCTGCGGCACGCCCTTGGCCATCCGGGCGGCCATGTCGGTCGCGGCGTTGCCGATGTCGATCTGGCCGCATGCGATGTCGTGCTTGCGGCAGTCGAGGGCGAGGCTCTTGGTGAGCCCGGTCACCGCGTGCTTGGTCGCGGTGTAGGGCGCGGAGTTCGGGCGCGGCGCGTGCGCGGAGATCGAGCCGTTGTTGACGATCCGCCCGCCGCGCGGATCCTGCGCCTTCATGATCCGGATGGCCTCCTGCGCGCAGAGGAACAGGCCGGTCAGGTTGATGTCGACGACGTATTTCCACTGCTCCAGCGACATGTCCTCGATCGGGATGCCGGGCGCGTTGACGCCGGCGTTGTTGAACAGGAAGTCGAGGCGCCCGAACTCGGCCTTCACCTTCGCGAACAGCGCCTTCACGGAGGCCTGGTCGGACACGTCGGCCGGCACGACCAGGGCGCGCGCGCCGCTGTCCTTGCCCAGCGCCGCGGTCTCCTCAAGCGCCTCGCGGCGGCGGCCGGCCAGGGTGACGTCCCATCCCGCGCGCATCAGCGCCAGCGCCGAGTGCTTGCCGATGCCGCTGCCCGCGCCGGTGACGAGCGCGATCTTCCTGTTGGCCATGAGACTTTCCTCCGTTCGCTGGCGCCCGCCGCGCCTTGCCGCCGGCCGGGCAGGGCGAGATTGCTGGCCCGCGCCGGAGGAGGCAAGCCGCTTGCGCCGGCCAGCAATCGCCGGCGTGGCGCGCGCCTTGCGGCCTATGCCCGATGGGCGGCTTGAGGAATGCCGTCCCCGGCCGCGATCCTCCGCGCCTCGCAACGGGGATGGAGGGGCGCATGCGGATCAGGGTCGCGGACGTGCCGCCGGGCATGACGGTGTTCCAGTACATTCGCGCGCAGAGCGACCACGACAGGCTGGCCGCGCGCTGCGTGCCGCGGGTGGGGCGTCGCGCGCGGCTCGCCTTCGAACTCGGCGGCGTCGACCTCGCGGCGCTGCGCGCGGAGGTCGAGGGCGCGCTGGCGCGGCACGGCTTCCGGGGCTGGCGCCATGCCGGCGGCGAGAGCCGCGCCTATGGTGGCCTGTCGCTTACATGGAACCCGCGGCACCAGGACGGCCCGGACCCCGAGGCCGCGACGCTCGGCACGCCGCGCAACCCGCGCGAGGAGTTCTTCTGGAACTCCGTCGGCCGGCACGAGCAGCTGCGGGATTCATATTTCGACGGCTACGGGTTCGTGCGGCGAACGCCGTTCGCGCGCGCCGGCGCGCTGGGCGCCTTCCTCGACGGCTTCGCGCGCAGCCTCGTGCGCAGCCGCGTCGGGGTCATACCCGGCGCCGCGGTCGACGCCGGCGACGAGGCCTACCTCGCGCGCGAGGGCTGGCACCGCGACGAGCCGGTCTTCGAGACGCTTCGCCTCAACATCCCGCTCGCGACCGACCCCAGCTTCGTCTTCCAGATGGCGGGCGAGCCGCCCTACCACCTCGGCGTCGGCCGCGCCTACAGCTGGGACACGAACCGGCCGCATCGCGTCTTCTGCCGCGGCGGCACGTCGGCGACGCGCATCCACCTCGTCCTCGGGATCGCGCCCTGGTTCGACCACGACCCGGTCGAGGACGCGTGGACCGCGAACGAGCATTTCGGGCGCACGCATCCCTTCGACATGGCAGCGGAGGGACTGCTCCACCCCGCCATACGCCTCGCCCTGCCGGCTGCCGCCTGAGGCGCGGGGCCCGCGCGGCGCGCATGGCGGCGCGCGCGGCCTGTTGTATGGTCCGCGCGCAGATGTCCGCGGAGAGCGAGCAGGGCGGGGCGCGACCCGCGGTGGCCGGGGCCGATCCCGCGCGCTGGCTGGTGCTCTTCGCCGTCTGGCTCGCCTATGCCAGCTTCGGCCTGACCGCCGTGGCGCTCGCGCCGCTCGTCCTGCCCATCACCCGCGACCTCGCGCTCAGCCACTCGGAGATGGGCGCGATCCTCGGGATCTGGCAGGCGGTATACATCTTCGCCGCGGTGCCCTGCGGCGCGCTTCTCGACCGGCTCGGCGCGCGCCGCGCGATCTTCGTCGGCGCGCTCTTCATCGCGCTGTCCGGCGCGATGCGCGGCCTCGCCTTCGACTTCTGGAGCTTCTGCCTCGCCGTCGGCGTCTTCGGCGTCGGCGGCCCGCTCGTCTCCGCCGGCGCGCCGAAGGTGGTCAGCCACTGGTTCAAGGGCAGCGAGCGCGGCCTCGCGATGGGAATCTACATAACCGGTCCCGCGGTCGGCGCGATCGCCGGACTGTCGCTGACGAATTCCGTGCTGATGCCGCTGTTCGACGGGGACTGGCGCCGCGTCCTCGCCGCCTGGAGCGCCGTCGCCTTCGCCGGCGCGCTGGCCTGGATCGCGATCGCGTCGCTGCCGGCGGTGCGCGCGAACGAGCCGGCCGTGCCGCCTGCCGCGGAGCGACCGCCGCAGCGCGAGATCCTGCTGCTCCTCGTCCGGCTGCCCGCGGTGCGCGTGCTGCTGGCGATGAGCGTGTGCATCTTCGCCTTCAACCACGGCCTCAACAACTGGCTGCCCGAGTTGCTGCGCGCCGACGGCATGACGCCGGCGGAGGCCGGCTTCTGGGCGACGATCCCGACGCTGGTGGGCATCGCGGGATCCCTGCTCATCCCGCGCCTCGCCACGCCGCCGCGCCGCTTCGCGATCCTCGGCGCCCTGGCGCTCTGCGCGGGGGCGAGCGCGGTGCTCCTCCAGTCCGAGCCTGGTCCGCTCCTCGCCGCCGGGCTGGTCGCCCAGGGGATCGCGCGCAGCTCGCTGATGACCGTGGCGATGCTCGCGCTGGTGGAGACGCGCGGCGTGGGCGAGCGCCATGCCGGAACGGCGGGCGGCCTCTTCTTCTCCGCGGCCGAGGTCGGAGGCGCGGGCGGGCCGATCGCGCTGGGTGTGCTCTTCGACGCCACGGGCGGCTTCGCGGCGGGGCTCTGGATGCTCGCCGCGCTGGCCGCGCTGATGCTGCTCGGCGCGCTGCGCCTGCGCGCGCTGGAGGCCCGCGCCGCCGCCTGAGCGGGCGCGGGCCGCCGCCGCGCCGGTCAGCCGATGCGGAACCTGCGGACGTGGTCCGGCACGGGCACGCCCTGGCGTCCCCGCGGGTCGGGCTCCGGCGTCCCGACCTCGACGCGCAGCGGGATCACGCCCGCCCAGACGTCGATGTCGAGGTCCGCGTCGTCGTCGCCGGGCGGCCCCTTGCGGATCTTCGCCGAGACCTCGTCGATCGGCAGCGACAGCACGGTCGTCGCCTTGAACTCGAGCTCCGTCATCGCGCGCAGCCGGTCCCACCGCCCCGGGAACATGTGCTCGACCATGGTGCGCAGCCGCTCGCGCTTCTCCTCGCGCTCGTCGACGATGCGCGCGCGCCCGAGCAGCATGACCGAGCGGTAGTTGACGGAGTGGTTGTAGGCGGAGCGCGCCATCACCATGCCGTCCATCAGCGTGACGGTGACGCAGACCTCCGCGCCGTCGCAGCGCTCGAGCATCCTGCTGGCCGAGGAGCCGTGCCAGTAGACGTGGTCGCCCTCGCGCCATTGCAGCGTCGGCGTGACCAGCGGCGCGCCGTCGAGCAGGTAGCCGACATGCGCCAGCGGCTGCGCGTCGAGGATCGCGTCGATCGTCGCGCGGTCGTAGGCGCCGCGCTGGTGCATGCGCCTGGTGCGCACGCGTTCGGTCCTGGGTGCCGGCTTGTCCGTCATGCAACTCCCCGTGCTTGGTGGCAGCGCGCAGGATGGCCGCGATCTGGTATGCTGGAAAGATCCAGTTGGAGGAAAGATGGCCAGACCACCCAGGAGGGCGCGCGGCGCCGAGGGCGCGGCGCTCGCGCTCAGCGTCGACCGCAGGTCGGCGACGCCGCTACACATGCAGATATCCGCGCAGCTGCGCGCCTTCGTGCTCACGGGGCGGGTCGCGCCGGGCGCGCGCCTGCCCTCGACCCGCGCGCTCGCGGCGGAGCTGGGCGTCGCGCGCTCGACGGCGGTGCTGGCCGCGGAGCAGCTCGCGGCCGAGGGCTACGTCGAGGGCCGCGCGGGCGCCGGGCTCTTCGTCTCCACCCGCCTGTCCGAGCCCTCGCGCCGCCCCGCGCCGCCGCCGCGCCGGCCGCCGCCGCCCGCCACGTCGCCGCCGCCCGCGCCCTGGCGGCCCTTCGCGGTCGGCGCGCTCGACCCGGAGCTCTTCCCGCACGAAGCCTGGGCGCGGCTCCTGCAGCGCGGCTGGCGCGCACATGGCGGCGCGCTGCTGCACCGGCCCGACCCGTTCGGCTGGGCGCCGCTGCGCGCGGCGATCGCGCGGCATCTCGGCGAATGGCGCGGCATCGACTGCGACCCCGGCTGCGTCGTCGTCACCGCCGGCATGGCCGACGCGACGGCGCTGGTCGCGGCCTGCGGCTTCCCGCGCGGCGCGCGCGTGGTGGTCGAGGATCCGGGGTACGGCGCGATCGCCGAGGAACTCCTGCGCAGCGGGCTGCGACCCGTGCCCGTGCGCGTCGATGCGGGCGGCGTCGACGCCGCGCGCATCGCCGCGACGCCGGCGGCGCGCGGCGCGCGCGGCGCCTTCGTCGCGCCTGCCCGGCAGCATCCGCTCGGCGGCGCGATGCCGGTCGATCGCCGCCTGGCGCTGCTCGCCTGGGCGCGGCGCGTCGAGGGGCTGGTCGTCGAGGACGAGTACGACGGCGAGTACCGCTACGACGGCGCGCCGCTGCCGGCGCTCACCAGCCTCGACCGGGACGGGCGCGTGGCGCATGCCGGAAGCTTCTCCAAGGTGCTCGGGCGCTCGCTGCGGCTGGGCTACCTCGTGCTGCCGCCGGCGCTGGTCGACGCGGCGCGCGCGCACCTGCGCGAGCGGCCCGCCGCCGCCTCGATCGTCGCGCAGCCGGCGCTGGCCGAGTTCGTCGCCTCGGGCGACTTCGCCGCGCATGTCCGGCGCACGCGGCGCATCTACGCGCGTCGCCTCGAGGCGCTGCTCGACGCCGGCGGCGCCTGGCGCGGTCTCCTCGACATCGAGCCGACGGATTGCGGGCTGCATGTCGTGGTGCGCTTCGGCCCGCGCATGCCCGCGGGCATCGACGACCGCGAGGTGGCCGCTGCGGCGCTGCAGGCGGGTATCGTCGCGCAGCCACTCTCCGCCAGCCACGCGCGGC
>VGDA01000260.1 GCA_016869915.1 Alphaproteobacteria bacterium | reverse complement strand
ATCTCGAACCCGTCCTCGCCCGTGTAGCCGGAGCGCGTCAGCCAGCATTCGATGCCGCCGAGGCGCGCGGTGCCGAACGTCATGAACTTCATCGCCGCCGTCCCAGGCGCCATCCGCGCGACGACCTCGGCCGCCTTCGGGCCCTGCAGGGCGAGCAGCGCGCGATCGGCGAGCTCGACTACCGCGACGCCGGCGAGCCGCGCGCGCATGTGCGCGAGGTCCTGCGCCTTGCAGGCCGCGTTGACGACGAGGAAGAGGTGGTCGCCGCGGTTGGTGACCATCAGGTCGTCGAGGATGCCGCCATCCTCGGCGGTAAACTGCGTGTAGCGGGTCCTGCCGACGCCGAGATTGACGATGTCGGCGGGCACCAGCGCCTCGAGCGCGGCCGCGGCGCCCGCGCCCTCGAGCCGGACCTGGCCCATGTGCGACACGTCGAAGAGCCCCGCGGCGGAACGCGCATGGTTGTGCTCGGCGAGGATGCCGGCGGGATACTGCACCGGCATGTCGTAGCCGGCGAAGGGCACCATCTTGGCGCCGAGCTCGCGATGCAGCGCGTTCAGCGGGGTGACGTTTAGCGGGGTGGACTGGAGCCCGTCCTGCGGGGCGTCGGCCATCGGCGGTCCTCCGGACATCGCACGGAACGGCGTCCCGCGCATCGCGGGCGGAGCGGTTCCGCGCCCCCTCTGTCCTTGGACCTGAAAGATTCGCGGCGCTGCCTGGCCGGCGCGCGCCACTTACATCTTCGGTGAGGGCGCCCCGTAGCCGGAACGTCCTGCTTTCCAGAGTCTCCGCGACCCACGGTCCTTTTGCCTGAGAGTTTCCGGGGCGGTTGCTCCTTCGGCGCCGTCTCCGCTTCGCGTCGGGACCAGGCCCCGTGCGACTCGGCGACGATCTCTCCCGCGGCGCGGCGTCATCGGCAATCTAGCCGGGCCCGCCCCCGAGTCAACGACGCGCTGGCGCGCGCGTTCAGCGCCTCGTCCCGCCGCCGCTGCGGTTCCAGCGCAGCTGCTCCTCGTCGAGCTGCAGGCCGACCCAGATCTGGTAACTGGGCGCCTTCTCCGGCGAGTCGACCCGGATGCGCGGCTCGATGTCCTCCACCGTGCCGACGCGGACCCGGTTCTCGGGCCAGGCGAAGGCGACGTTGAAGGACTGGCGGTTCATGATGTTGCCATCGGGGTCCACCACCGCGACGAAGTAGCCGACGTCCTGCCTGCCGGACCTGTTCGCGGGCCCGCGCTCGGCGGAGATCGCGATCTGCAGGTCGACGGTAACGAGGCGCCGGTCGCGCTTGCAGTCGACCACCACGTCCGCGATGCGGATCTGCGCCGAGATGTCCGTGAGGTCGCGGCCCGGGCCCTCGCGGAAGATGGTCGCCTCGCCGGCATCGGCGAGGATGAGCCCCTGCGGGCACACGGTCGCCGGGTTCACCGGGTCCCCGGTGCAGCCCGCCAGGAGCAGGGCCGCCGCCGCGGCCGGGAGGAGAACCGTCCGGGTCACAGCTTCGTATGCGCGCCGTCGCAGAGCGGCTTGTTCGCGGTCGCCTTGCAGCCGCAGAACCAGACGGTCTTGCTCTCCGTCGCCTCGAAGACCATCGGCGACAGCCCGGTCCCGGCATGCGAGCCGTCGCAGAAGGGCTGCTTCTTCGAGAGGCCGCAGGAGCACCAGTAGTATTTCCGGCCGGCCTCGACGGCGACGCCGTAGGGGGCCTTCTGGGCGGCGACGGGCTGGGTCATCTGCGGGTCTCCGGGGTTTCGCGTGCGACGTCTGACAGGCTTTGCCTCGCGGCGCCGGGGCGCGGTAGCTTCCCGCACGCCCGGGCGCCGAGACAGTAGAGAAGGCGTCGCGATTCCTCAAGCGAGCCGGCCCCGCAGCAGCAGAGATGACGCCCGCGCCACGCCCCGACCTGACGATCCTCCTCGCCGCGCCGCGCGGGTTCTGCGCGGGCGTCGAGCGCGCGATCCTGATCGTCGAGCGCGCGCTCGCGAAATGGGGCGCGCCGGTCTACGTGCGCCACGAGATCGTCCACAACCGCTTCGTGGTCCGGTCGCTCGAGGCGAAGGGAGCGGTCTTCGTCGACGAGCTCGAAGCCGTGCCCGACGGGCGCCCGGTCGTATTCTCGGCGCATGGCGTGCCGAAATCGGTGCCCGCCGAGGCGCGGCGGCGCGAGCTCGTGCATGTCGACGCGACCTGCCCCCTCGTCAGCAAGGTGCACCACGAGGCCGAGCGCCATTTCGCCGCGGGCCGCCATGTCGTGCTCATCGGCCATGCCGGCCATCCCGAGGTGGTCGGCACGACAGGCCAGCTGCCCGAGGGCGCGACCTCGCTCGTCGAGACGGTGGAGGACGTCGCGCGGCTGTCGCCGCCCGATCCCGGCCGGCTCGCCTACGTGACGCAGACGACGCTGTCGGTCGACGACACGGCCACGGTCGCCGCGGCGCTGCGCGCGCGCTTCCCCGCCATCATCGGGCCGCGCAAGGACGACATCTGCTACGCGACCACCAACCGCCAGGCGGCGGTGAAGGAGATCGCGGCGCGCGTCGACGCGCTGGTCGTCGTCGGCGCGCCGAACTCGTCGAACTCGCGACGGCTGGTCGAGGTCGCCCACGCCGCGGGCTGCGCGCGCGCCGTGCTCGTGCAGCGCGCCAACGAGATCGACTGGGACGCTCTCGCCGGCGTCCGCAGCCTTGGCCTGACCGCCGGCGCCTCGGCGCCGGAGGTCCTCGTCGAGGAGGTGATCGAGGCTGCCCGGCGGCGCTTCGCCACGCGGGTCGAGGAAGTCGCGACGACCACCGAGGACGTGCATTTCAACCTGCCGCGGGCGCTCGAGGGCTGAGGCAGCGATGGCGGTCTACACGGAAGTCGACGACGCCGAGTTGCGCGCCTTCGTGGCGGCCTACGACATCGGCGACGTGGTGTCCGCAAAGGGCATCGCCGAGGGCGTCGAGAACTCGAACTACCTGCTGCAGACGACGCGCGGCCCGTGGATCCTGACGCTCTACGAGAAGCGCGTCGCGCCTGCGGACCTGCCCTTCTTCATGGGCCTGATGGAGCATTGCGCGGCCCGCGGCATCGACTGCCCGCTGCCGATCCACGGGCGCGACGGCGCGGTCATCCGCAGCCTCGCCGGGCGCCCGGCGGTGATCGTCTCCTTCCTCAACGGGATGTCGCCGCGCCGCGTCGAGGCGCGGCATTGCGGGCCGCTCGGCGAGGCGCTCGCGGGCCTGCACCTCGCGGTCGCGGACTTCCCGATGCGCCGCGCCAACGCGCTCTCCGTCGAGGGCTGGGCCAGGCTCGTCGCGCAGGCGCGGCCGCGCGCCGACGAGGTGGCGCCGGGCCTCGGCGACGAGATCGCGCGCGAACTCGACGAGATCGCGCCGCGCTGGCCGCGCGACCTGCCCGCCAGCGTGATCCATGCCGACCTCTTCCCCAACAACGTCTTCTTCCTCGACGACAGGCTGAGCGGGCTGATCGACTTCTACTTCGCCTGCAACGACTTTCTCGCCTACGACGTCGCGATCTGCCTCAACGCCTGGTGCTTCGAGCCCGACCTCAGCTTCAACGCCACGAAGGCGCTGCGCCTGACCGAGGGCTACATGCGCCGGCGCGCGCTGCAGCCATGCGAGATCGAGGCGCTGCCGCTGCTCGCGCGCGGCGCCGCCTTCCGCTTCCTGCTCACGCGCCTCTACGACTGGCTGCACGTGCCCAAGGGCGCGCTGGTCAACGTGCTCGACCCGCTGGAATACCTGCGCAAGCTGCGCTTCCATCGCTCGGTGCGCTCGGCCGCCGACTACGGCCTGTGACGACCATGCCACGCCGCCGCCCCGCCGTCGCCGCCGGCGCGCCACCTGGCGCCGGCACGAAGGCCGTCGCGATCAACGCACGGGGAACGACCATGCGCATCCTTGCCTCCGCCCTCCTCCTCGCCGCCTGCATCGCCTGCGGCGCCGGCGCCGTGCGCGCGCAGGACGCGACGCCGGCGGCGCGCGCGGCGCTCGAGCAGGGGCTCACGCTCGTGTCGATGTCCGAGTCCGCGCAGCGCGAGCTGCGCCGCGACAGGCTGCGCATCGAGCTGCGCGCCGAGCAGGCGGGCAAGGACCCGGCGCGCGTGCAGGCCGAGGTGAACCGGATCATGGCAGCCGCGCTGGCGCGCGCGCGCGCCGCCGCCGCGGGCGGCGGCTTCCGCGTCGAGACCGGCGGCTACGCGATCCACCAGGAGCGCGTCGGAGAGACGAAGGAGACGGTCTGGCGCGCGCGCCAGGGCCTGGTCCTGCACGGCGCCGACGCCACGGCGATGCTGCCGCTCGCCGGGCAGCTGCAGCAGGACGGGCTGCTGGCGAGCGGCATGGGCTGGGAACTCGGCGACGAGGCCCGCCGCGCCGCCGAGCAGGAGCTGCTCGGCGAGGCGATCGCGCGACTGCGCGCGCGCGCCGACGCGGTGGCGACGGCGCTGGGCGGCAGGTTCCTGCGCTTCGCCACCGTGGCCGTCGACCCGCAGCGCGGCTTCGATCGCCCGATGCCACGCATGGCTATGCCCATGGCGATGGCCGCGCCCGCGGCCGCGCCCGAGGTCGTCGCCGAGGCGGGCATGGAGGCAGTGCGCGTCACCGTGCAGGCGGAGGCGCTGCTCGCGCAGGGGCGATGACGGCCGCGGACCTGCCCTCGGTCGTCGAGCTCTTCGTCGACGGCGCCTGCTCCGGCAACCCGGGGCCCGGCGGCTGGGGCGCGATCCTGCGCTGGCGCGACCACGAGCGCGAGCTTTGCGGCGGCGCGCCCGGCACGACCAACAACCGCATGGAGCTCACCGCCGCGATCGAGGGGCTCAACGCGCTGCGCCGCCCGGCCGCGGTCCATGTCACCACCGATTCCACCTATGTGCGCGACGGCATCACGAAGTGGCTGCCGCAATGGAAGAAGCGCGGCTGGAAGACGGCCGACAGGCAGCCGGTGAAGAACGAGGACCTCTGGCGCGCGCTCGAGGAGGCCGCCTCGCGGCACGACGTCACCTGGCACTGGGTGCGCGGCCATGCCGGCCATGCCGAGAACGAGCGCGCCGACGCGCTCGCCCGCGCCGCGATCCAGGCGCTTAGGCGCGGATGAGCGGCGACGAGGCCTTCGCGCCGGGCTTCGTCGAGCGCCCGTGGTGGTGGGAGGCGGCGGCGCCCGCTCCCTCGCCCGTCGACCTGCCGGCGCGTGCCGACGTGCTGGTCGTGGGCGGCGGCATCGCCGGCCTCTCCACCGCGATCGAGCTGGGCCGCGCGGGCACCAGGGCGCTGGTCATCGATCGCGAGGCGATCGGCTGGGGCGCGTCGTCGCGCAACGGCGGCGCGCTCTCGGGCGCCGGCGCGCTGGGCCGCGCGAAGACGAACCTGCACGAGGCCGTGGAGGCGAGGCTGCTCGCCGAGATGGTCGACGAGGCCGAGGCGAGCTTCGAGGAGTTCGAGGCGCTGCTCCAGCGCGAGGGCATCGACTGCGCCTATCGCCGTTGCGGGCGCTTCGTCGGCGCCCACGCGCCCAAGGCGCTCGACGCGCTGCGCCGGCGCGCCGACATGCTCAACGCCAGTGGGCGCGACACCGCCGAGGTGCTCGACCGCGCGCGCGTCGGCGAGGAGCTCGCGACCGACCGCTACCATGGCGGGCTCGTCATCACGCGCGCCGGCGGGCTGCATCCCGCGCGCTACGTCCACGGCCTCGCCGAGGCCGCGCGCCGCCATGG
>VGDA01000259.1 GCA_016869915.1 Alphaproteobacteria bacterium | reverse complement strand
ACGAGACCGTCGCCGTCGGCGCGGCGGCGGGCGCGATCCTTGGCTGCGCGCTCGGCGCGGCCCTCAACCGCAACAACCGAGCGGGCGGCTGCGCCGCAGGCGGCGTGCTCGGCGGCGTCGCGGGCGCGGGCTCGGGCTACTACATCGCGACGCGCAACCAGCAATTCGCGACCCGCGAGCAGGCCGCGCAGGCCCGCATCGACGCGGCGCGCAAGGAGGCTGACGACCTCTCGCGCACGGCGGAGGTCGCCAACCGCGTGGCGCGCGAGAACAAGGCGCAGCTCGACACGCTGGACGAGCGCTACAAGCGCAGCCAGATCACGGCCGAGCAGTACAAGGCCCAGACCGTCGCGATGCGCGAGGACGCGCAGACGATGAAGCGCGCCTCGGAGGAGGCGGGCAAGGCCGCGAACCAGATGGCCGCCGACAGCGCGGGCGCCGGTGGCGGCGCGATCCGGGACCAGGCCGTGCGCGCGGCCCAGGCCAAGCGCAACATCGACACCGCGGTCGCCGAGCTCGAGGCTGCGCTCTCCCGGGTCCCGTCGTGATCAGCGCGCGCAAGGCCGCCCTCGCGTTCGCGGCGTCGCTGGCGCTGCAGGGCTGCGCCGATCCGGGACCGGCGAAGGAGCGCGGCTTCTTCGGCGGCATGGGCGCGATGATGACCGGCGGCGACGAGCGCCAGGCGGCGAAGCTCGAGAACACGGCCGCCTCCGAGCAGCGTCGCGCGCTCGAGGCGCGCGCCGAGGCGCAGGCTGCGGCCTCGCGCCAGCAGCAGAGCGAGAGGGACCTCGCGGCGGCGAAGGCGCGCCTCGACGCGATCGACGCGGACATCGCCCGCCAGCGCCAGGCGCTGGCGCGGCTGCGCGCCCAGCGCGGCGAGGCGGGACGCGCCGAGGCCGAGCGCCTGCGCCGCGAGAGCGACGATCTCGCCCGCGCGCGCGCGCGCGCCGGCAGCCAACCGAGCGCCGAGGAACTCCAGTCGCTCGAGCGCCTGTCGCGCGCGCTCGACGAATCGCTGCGCCGCTACGGGCAGAACTGACGCGGCCCGCGCCCGATCCGGCGCGCAGGCTCACATGGCCGGCCGGGCAGCAGGCCTGGGGTCGACAACGAAGGGCAGACGAGAATGGCGGCGCCACGTTTCCTCCTGAAGACCGAGCTCGCGCGCTTCGCGCCGCTGGCCCTCGATGGCAGGGCCGTCACCACCCAGCACGAACGCCTCCAGGCGTTGCTTGCCGCGCGGGGCCTTGCCGGCGCGGGAGCGCTCTTCGCCGAGCCGATCTCCGGCGCCGGTGCCATCACCTGGTACGGCCTCGGCACAGGCGATCCGCAGCCCATCACCTCGCTCTCGCCCGAGCGGCGCGCGGAGGCCGAGGCCCGGCTCGCCGCCGCCATGGACCCGGTGCTCAGCCTGCTCGACGACCCGGAAGCGGGTCCGCTGCTGCGGCGCGCGCTGGTCGTCGGCGACGCAGACCAGATCCTCGTGCTGGACGACGGTGTCGTCCTGGCCGGTTGGGGCCTCGTCCCGGCCGGGATCTCGGGCGACGCAGATGCCGCGCGCCATGCCGCCGCGACGCTCGGGCGCTTCGTGCCCGCCCTCGCCTCCATCGATGCCTCGTTCCTGGGGCCCGTCGCCGCCGCGGTGCCCCCGCCACCTGCGCCGCCACCGCGACGCGAGACGCCTGTCACGACGCCAGCCGCCGCGCCACCGCCGCCGCTGCCCGCGCGCGGATCGAACGCCCCGGCCGGCGGCGCGGAGCCGCCGCGCGCGGCCGCGCCGATGGCCTGGTGGATGGTGCCGATCCTGGTCGCGGTCGCCCTCGCCTTCCTGCTGCTCGGCTTCTGGCTGGCCTGGAACCATTTCGTGCGCGACATCGCGGGCCGGCAGTACTCGGCGAACGTCGTCGACGGCGAGCGCACCCGCCTCGCCATCCGCATGCAGCGCGAGACCAACGAGGCCCTCGAGCGCGAGGTCGAGCGCGCACGCCGGGCCGCCGGCCAGGACGTCTGCCGCGCCGAGGGGCCGGCGGGCGGCGCGCTCCCCGCGCTGCCGCAGAGCCAGCCGGTCGCGCCAGGCGCCGCGCCGCCGCCGGTCCCCTTGCCGCCCGGCGCCTCGCCGCCCGCCGCACAGCCCCCGCAGCCTGGGCAGCAATCCGCCGCTCCGCCGGCCGGGTCGCTGGCCTCGCTCCTCGAGCACGCGACGGTGATGATCGCGACCGCGGGGCCGCGCGGCATCGGGCATGGCACGGGCTTCTTCGTCTCCGGCGACACGATCGTCACCAACGCCCATGTCGTCGAGAACGCCGACCCGAGGCAGATCTTCGTGATGTCCAAGTCCATCGGACGCGCGTTGCGCGCCGAGCTGGTCGCGCGCAGTTCCACTCCCGGGCAGGAATCCGAGCCCGGCATGCCGGACTTCGCCGTGGTCAGGCTCGCCCAGCCCGTGCCGGGCGCCCAGCCCCTCGCGATCACGACCTCGGTCGAGAAGCTGACCGACGTCGTCGCGGCCGGCTATCCGGCGAGCGTCGTGCGCGTCGAGGCCGGGATGGCCGCGCTCGCGGAAGGCCGCCTCGGCGAGCCGCCCGAGCTCGTGCTCACGCGCGGCACGATCAGCACGGTGCAGAAGCTCCCGAGCGGGCTGACGGTCATGCCGCACTCCGCCGACATCTCGCCGGGCAACAGCGGCGGCCCGCTCGTCGACCTGTGCGGGCGCGTCGTCGGGGTGAACACCTTCGTGAGCCGCTCGACCGCGGTCGCCGACCGCGTGCGCTACGCGCAGAAGAGCGACGACATGATCGCGTGGCTCTCCGCCACGCGCGTCGCGGTCGACCGTCGCGATGGCGCCTGCCAGCCGGAGCCGCCGCCCGCTGCAGCCCCGCCCGCGGCCGCTCCGTCGCCCGCGCAACCCGCAGGCGGTGGGGCGCCCGCTGCGCCCGCGGCGCCCGGCGCGGCGCAGCCCAAGCCGCCCGCGCGATGAGGAAGACACGGCCATGAGCCAGGGCGCGCCCATCGCCACGACGGCGAATACCGGCCTGCAGGCGCTGGGAACCGGCGGACAGCTGGCGATCCATGCCTGGGACCAGATCGCCTCCTACCTGCGTCGCACGCGCGGCGAGGCGCATGCCGCGCTCTTCGCCGAGCCCAATCCCGACCCGGACCGCGGCATCGTCGACTGGTACGACGCGCAAGGCGGCGAGGCGACGCCGATCGCGCGGCTGCCGGCGGAGCAGGCCGAAGCCGCGAACGCGGAACTCGCGCGCCTCGTCGCCGACATCCAGGCGGATGCGGCGCGGCTCGCGGCGTCGAAGCTGCCGGGCGAAAGATTCCTCGGCGAGCTCCTGGCGCAGGCGCTGCGCGTCCCCGGCGCCGAATCGCGCCTCGCGATCGGCACGCGTCCCGTCCTCGTCGCCTGGGGCCATGCGCGCGCCGACGGCCATGCAGAGCACGCGCTGATCATCGGCGAGGCCGCGCGCCGCCCCGGCGCGGGCCGCATGCGCATCGTCGGCCCGCCGCCGGCCCAGCCACCGCGGCGCGACACCGCGAGCTGGGTCGCGGCGGCGATCGCCTCGCTGCTCCTGCTTCTTCTCTTCCTGCTCCTGCTCCTGCTCGATCCCTTCGACTGGTTCAGGGCCCCCGCGCCGAGCTGCGTCGCCGACCCGCGCGGCGCCGCGCTGCTCGACGAGATGCGGCACGAGCAGGACCGCGAAGGCATGCTGCGCGCCGAGATCGCGCGGCTCGCGCGCGAGGCAGGGGAGCGGCGGCTCGCATGCCCGCCGCCGACCCCGGAGCCCGCGGCGCCGCAGCGCCCCGCGGAGGCCACGCCACCGCAGCCTTCTTCCTCCGCCGACGCCGAGCGCGCACGCGAGCAGGGCGGCCAGTCGGGTCGCGTCCAGGTCATCCTCGCCTGGGACAACGAGAGCGACCTCGACCTCTTCGTCTCCTGCCCCGACGGGGACATCGTCTCCTATCAAAGCCGCAAGGGCTGCGGCGGCGGCGAACTCGACATCGACCGCAACGCCCAGGCGCCGCTGCGCAGCGACGCGGTCGAGAACATCGTCTGGCCGGAAAAGGCGCCGGCCGGCCGCTACGGCATCTCGGTCGAGCACAATGGTCATCTCCAGCGCACGCCCCAGCCATCGAGCTTCCGCGTCACCGTGCGCGTAGAGGGACAGCCGGATCGCAGCTTCTCGGGGCGCGTCGCACCGGGCACGCGCGTCCCCGTCGGCAGCTTCGACGTGCCCGCGAGATGAGGGCGCGGGGCCGCACGAGCGATGACCCAGCGCTTCGCCGCCGCCGAGTATCGCAACCTGCTGCCAGCGGGCTGGGACCATGCGCGCGCGCGCGTGGTCCTCAGCGCGCTGCTGGCGGAGGCCGCGGGACCGGAGACGACCTGCCTCTTCGCCGACGTGACGGTCGAGGGCGACGCGCTCGTCTTCGCGCCGCCGCCCGGCGGCACGAGCGCGCGCCACGAGACGCTCGACGCCACGCAGCGCGAGGCGCTGCGCGCGGAACTCGGGCGGCTGGCCTCGGAGCTGCGCCGCGCGGCGGAGCGGCGCGCGGCGCGCGTTCCCGCCGACGCGGGCCTGCCCGCGCTGGTCGCCGCCGCGCTGGAGATCCCGTCCTTCGCCCATGTCGAGGCCTGGGCCGCGCCCGGCGCGGAAGGCAGGCCGGTGCTGCTCGGCTGGGGCCTCGTCCCCGCGGCCGCGCCGGGGCCGCTCGGCTTCGTGACGCGGCTCGACGACGGCATCGCGGCGCAGGCGCCGCGGCCCTGGCCATGGCGCATGGCCGCGCTCGCCGCGCTCGCGCTGCTGCTGCTCGGCGCGCTCGCCGCGCTGCTCGCGGGGCCCGTGCTCGGCCTCTTCCCGCGCGCCGAGCCGGTGTGCCGCGCCGAGCCGGGGCAGATGGCGGAGCTGGCCGAACTGCTGCGCGAGGAGGAGCGCGGCCGCGCGCTGCGCCGCAGGATCGCCGAGCTCGAGGCCGAGCTCGGCGCGCGACGCGCCGCATGTCCCCTGCCCGAGCCACCCAGGCCGCCCGAACCGCCCAAGCCACCGGAGACCCAGCCACCCGCGCCTGCGCCTGCGCCTGCGCCGCCTCCACCTCCACCTCCACCTCCTCCGCCTCCGCCTCCGCCCGCTCCGCCGCCGAAGCCGCCGGAACCCTCTCCGGCCCTGCCCGCGTCGCGCTGGGACGCCGGCGACCTCGGCATGCTCGAGGGCTGCTGGATGCTGGGCGCGGAGACGCAAGGCCGCTTGCGGCATGGCGACGGGCGCTCGGAGACATGCCGTGTCGAGGCCGGCAGGATCTGCTTCGGGATGAATGGCCAGGGAACGCGCGAGACATCGGTCGTCTGCCCGTCCTCGGGCCGCTTCTCCTGCCAGGCTCCGGTCGAGGCCGGCTTCGCGGGTGGCACCATGACGACACGGCAACCCGGAGTGACCTGCGCGCCCGGTGGCACGACATGGAATCCCGACACGCTCACCTGTCGCCGCGTGGGCGACGATCTCGCCCGATGCACCGATCGCGAAGGCTTCCAGCACGACTTCCGGCAGGACCGCCGCGGCCGATGACCCAGGGGATCCAGCTGCAGGCGTACGTTGCCTCGAACGAGCACAGGGGCTGATCGAAAGCCATGACCCAGCGCTTCGCCGCCGCCGAGTATCGCAACCTGCTGCCAGCGGGCTGGGACCATGCGCGCGCGCGCGTGGTCCTCAGCGCGCTGCTGGCGGAGGCCGCGGGACCGGAGACGACCTGCCTCT
>VGDA01000258.1 GCA_016869915.1 Alphaproteobacteria bacterium | reverse complement strand
GGCGGAGCTCCTGGGCGGTGGCCGCGAGGCCGTGCTGGCCCGCGAGATCACCAAGATGTTCGAGGAGGTGCGCGCCGGCACGCTCGCCGACCTCGCGGCTCACTACGCCGCCGGGCCCGACCCGCGTGGCGAGGTCGTCCTGGTCGTCGGCCCGCCGGTGGCGGCGGCGGCCCCGGTCGCCGACGAGGACGAGATCGACCGCCGCCTCGCCGAGGCCCTCGATGGCGGGCTCAGCCTGCGCGACGCCGTGGAGGCGGTCGCCGGCGCCACCGGCACGAGGCGCCGCGAGGTCTATGCCCGCGCGCTGGCGACGCGGCGCGGCCCGGGGGCGTGAACCGTTCCGATCGCGGCGCGGCCGCGCGCCGGCGCGGCGCGCGCGCCGAGCGCGTCGCCGCCCTGGTGCTGCGGCTGAAGGGCTTCGCGATCCTGGCGCGCGGCCATCGCGCGCCGCAGGGCGAGATTGACATCGTCGCGCGGCGCGGCCGGCTGCTCGTCTTCGTGGAGGTCAAGGCGCGGCGCGACGCCGACCTCGCCGCGCATGCCCTCGGCGCCCGCCAGCGCGCGCGCATCGTGCGCGCCGCGGCCGGCTACCTCGCCGCCCGGCCGGACCTCGCGGGCCTCGAGGCGCGCTTCGACGCGATGGTGTTCGGCGCCCTGCCGTGGCCCCGCCATGTCGTCGACGCTTGGCGCGACTCGCCCTGACGGACTAGACCCCGGGGCGATGTCCGCCGGAGCGCCGCCACCTGCGCCGCGTGCCCTCCGCGCGCCGCCGGCCCTCGCCCTCGCTGGGCTGATGCTCCTGCCGCTGGGCTTCGCGGCGGGCTGCGGCCTCGTCGCCGGCGCGGCCGCCACGGGCGGCGTGGTCGCGATGCAGGAACGCGGCATCGACAGCGCCGCCAGCGACCTCGGCATCAGGCTGGAGATCAACCGCCGCTGGCTCGCCCACGACATCGCGATGCACACCCGCCTCGGGCTGCAGGTCTGGGAGGGCCGGGTCGTGGTCGGCGGCGGCGTTCCGAGCCGCACGCAGCGGGACACCGCGCTCGCGCTCGCGCGCGGGGTCGCCGGCGTGCGCGAGGTGATCGACGCGATCGAGGTCGGGCGCGCGCGCGACGCCGCGCGCTTCCTTTCCGACACCCAGATCGAGAAGGAGATCGACCTGCGCCTGCTGCTGGCGCGCGACGTCGAGTCGATCAACTATTCGGTCCAGTCGGTCTTCGGCACCGTCCACCTCATCGGCACCGCGCGCAGCCGCGAGGAGCTGGTCCGCGTCGGGACGCTGATCCGCGAGGTCGGCGGCGTGCGCCGGATCGTCGACCACGTGCGCGTGCGCGGCCAAGCGCGGAGCTTGCGCGCCCCCGCGGCATCGCCATGATGTCGCCATCTCCGCGCTCCAAACATCGGCTATTCCAAAGGAAGGGAATTCCATGCGCCACGCAGGCCTGCTTCCCCGCGTCCTACCCACCTTCGCCGTGCTCGCACTCGCGGGCTGCATCGAGACCGCCGTGGTCGGCGGCGCCGCCGCCGTCGGCTCGACGGCGCTCCAGGACCGCGGCGTCAAGGGGGCGGCCATCGACCTCGGCATCCGCTCGGAGATCAACGACCTCTGGTTCAAGGACGAGAACGGCCAGGTCCTGATGCGCGACGTCAACCTCCAGGTCCAGGAAGGGCGCGTGCTCGTCTCGGGCGAGGTGGCGAACGCCGACCTCAGGGCGCGCGCGGTGCAGCTCGCCTGGAAGGCATCCGGCGTGCGCGAGGTCCTGAACGAGGTCGAGGTCGGCAACAGCGGCGGCCTGCGCACCTACTGGACCGACAGCAAGATCGTGCGCGAGCTCGAGGCGAGAATGCTGCTCGAGAAGGGCGTCACCTCGCCCAACTACTCGGTCGAATCCTATAACGGGACGGTGTTCCTGATCGGCGTCGCCCAGGACCAGACGGAGCTCAACCGCGTGCTCCAGCTGGCGCGCAACATCTCCTCGGTGAAGAAGGTCGTGAACCATGTCCTGCTCAAGGACGACCCGCGGCGGTTCCGCGCGCCGGCCTCCTGAGCGCATGGGCGCGCCGCCGGATCCCGCCGCGCTCCTGCGCGACCTGGTCGCGGCGCCGGGCCCGGAGATCGACGTCGCCGGCGCGGCGCTGGCCTGCGCCGCGCTCGACCGCCTCGCGCGCGACGGCACGGCGCTCGACCTCGCGCCCTATCTCGAGCATCTCGGCGGCATCGCCGCGGACATGCGCGCGCAGGGCGACGGCACGCCGCCGGCCCTGCTGGCTGCCGTGCTGGCCGGCGACCGCGGCTATCGCGGCGACCGCGACAGCTACGACGACCTCGCCAACGCCGACCTCGCGCGCGTGATCGACCGGCGCCGC
Source organism: Alphaproteobacteria bacterium (assembly GCA_016869915.1). Classification (GTDB taxonomy): domain Bacteria; phylum Pseudomonadota; class Alphaproteobacteria; order CACIAM-22H2; family CACIAM-22H2; genus CAIOSQ01. The sequence goes on along the minus strand of VGDA01000258.1, from coordinate 3,402 downwards.
GGCCTGCCGGTCGCGCTCGCCATCCTGTGGATGCATGCGGCGCGCGCGCGCGGCTGGCGCTGCTCCGGCCTCAACATGCCCGCCCACTTCATCCTTCGGCTCGAGGCCGGCGGCGAGAGCTGGATCGTCGATCCCTTCGCCGGCGGCGCGACGCTCGACGCGCGCGACGTCGAGGCGCTGGTGGCGCGCGTGCGCGGACCGGGCGTGCGGCCGCGCGCGGAGGACCTCGCCGCGGTCGACGACCGCTCCGTCCTGCTGCGGCTGCAGAACAACATCCGCCTGCGCCTGCGCGAGGCGGGCGACGTGCAGGGCGCGCTCGACGCCACGGGCCGCATGCTGGTCGTGGCGCCGCGCTCGGGCGAGCTCTGGATGGAGGCGAGCGGCCTCAACGCCGAGCTCGGCGCGTATCGCGCGGCGCTCGACTGCCTCGACAGCGCCATGGCGCTTGCCGAGGCCCCCGCCGCGCGCCAACGTATCGCCGCCGAGCGCGCCCGCCTCGCCGGCCGCCTCAACTGAGCCGGCCGCGCGGCGGGCGCGGTCCTTTCCGCCAGCAGCCGAGGCCGGACCAGATGAAGTTTTCCGTCGCGATCCAGATGGACCCCATCGAGGGCGTCAACATCGACGCGGATTCGACCTTCGCCCTCGCCGAGGCCGCGCAGCGCCGCGGCCACGTGCTCTGGCATTACCTGGTGCAGCACCTTTCCTTCCGCGAGGGCCGGCTCGTGGCGCGCGCGCGCAGGCTCGAGGTGCGGCGCGAGCGCGGCAACCACGCCACGCTCGGGCCGGCGGAGGCGATCGACCTCGCGGAGATGGACGTCGTCCTGATGCGCCAGGACCCGCCCTTCGACATGGCCTACATCACCGCGACGCACCTGCTCGAGCACGTGCATCCGCGCACGCTCGTGGTCAACGACCCCGCCGAGGTGCGCAACGCGCCGGAGAAGCTCTTCGTCACGCATTTCCCCGACCTGATGCCGCCGACGCTGATCACCTCGGATGCCGCGGAGATCGCCGCCTTCCGGCGCGAGCACCGGGACATCATCGTCAAGCCGCTCTTCGGCAATGGCGGCGCGGGCGTGTTCCATGTCCGGCCGGACGACGAGAACCTCAACGCGCTGGTGGAGATGTTCACCCAGCGCTCGCGCGAGCCGCTGATCGTGCAGCGCTACCTCCCCGAGGTGCGCGCCGGCGACAAGCGCATCATCCTCGTCGATGGCGAGGTCGGCGGCGGCCTGCTGCGCGTTCCGGCCGATGGCGAGGCGCGCGCAAACCTCCATGTCGGCGGACGCGCGGTGAAGACGGGCCTGACGCGCCGCGAGCACGAGATCTGCGAACGCCTCGGCCCGGTGCTGCGCGAGAAGGGCCTCGTCTTCGTCGGCATCGACGTGATCGGCGACTACCTGACGGAGATCAACGTCACCTCGCCCACGGGCATCCAGGAGATCGGCCGCTACGACGGCGTCGACCTCGCCGGACGGATCTGGGACGCGATCGAGCGGCGGGTCGGCGAGGCGCGCGCGCGCGGCTGACGCGCGGCGCGGCCCCGGCCGTTCACGCGTCGCAGCGCCGCCACCGCCCCACGTCGAGGTGGAAATGGCTGCGGTGCAGCGTGTCCGAGCGCGGCGTCAGCACGAGGTGGAAGACGCTGCAGGCCCCGCGCGCGACGTCCCGCAGGAACGCGCCGCGCGGGCCCCGCTCGTCCCAGTGGCGTGCAACCGCGACCTGCGTGCCGTCTGCGAGGTCGAAGCCGGCGATGTCGATGGCGCGGCCGAGCGCGTGCTCCGAGAGGCGGCCCCGCGCGTCGCCGTTGCGCGCGCGGCAGGCATAGCCGCCGAAATGGCGGATGCGCACGACGCGCTGCCCGAAATGCCGTTGCGCCGCCGGCTGCACCACCTCCGCCTCGAGCCGCAGGAGATGCGTCGCCGTGGCGCAGCCCAGCTGCACGGGCTGGTCGAGGGCGACGCTGCTGCGCTGCAGGCGCACGGCGTCGACGAGGCGGCACTCGCCGGGGCCCTCGCGGTCGGGGAGCGCCTCGAAGACGGCGCCTGCCGCGCGCAGCTCCGCCGTGCAGCTCGGCCCGGCCGCGCGCGCCGCGGGCGGCGGCGGGACATGCTCCGCCGCGCATCCCGCGAGCACGCAGGCTGCGAGGATGGCGGCGGCCATCGGCGTCCTTCCGGGTGGTCTCGGGCTCAGGGGGTGACCTTGCGCGAATCGATCGAGCCCGGACTATACGGACGGGCCGGGCTCACTTATTCCATTTCCGTCGTTAGGACTGCCACGTTAATGTCTGCGCCATCGCAGGGGCTCGCATGCCCCGGATTGGCCACCAGCCCGAGTTGGCCGGAGCTTCGAAAGGCATAGCATGACCAGCGCCAGCAGCTTGCCGCGCCGCCGCGGCAAGCTTCCCGACGGCAAGCCCGATCCCGTCGACACCCATGTCGGGCTGCGCCTGCGCCTGCGTCGCACGCTGATCGGCATGAGCCAGGAGCAGCTCGCCGCGGCGCTGGGCATCACCTTCCAGCAGGTACAGAAATACGAACGCGGCGCCAATCGCATCTCGGCCTCGCGCCTCTACCAGGCGAGCCGCGCCCTCGGGGTCCCGGTCGCGTGGTTCTTCGAGGATCTGAGCGAGGAGGCCGCGGCGGCGAGCGCCACGCCCGAGGTCGTCGCCGGCGAGAAGGACGCCAGCGACCCCGATCGCAGGCTGCTGCGCCGCGAGACGCTGGAGCTCGTGCGCGCCTACTACGGCATCACCGACATGCGCCTGCGCCGCCGCCTCTACGAGATGGCGAAGGCGATGCGCGGCTGAGCCACCGGCTCCTGCTTCCGTACTAGCCCCTCGACACTTCCCAAGAGCGCGCTTCGCCGCGGCGCGCCCGCGCCACCATCGCGCCTCCCCGGGATGGAGGCTCGCCCATGCATGCGCGCGCGACGACGGTCGCCTTCGCCGGACTCGACATCGTCGATGTCGACGTCCAGGTCCATCTCGGCGGTGGCCTGCCGGCCTTCCTGCTGGTGGGCCTGCCGGACAAGACGATCGCGGAAAGCCGGGAGCGCGTGCGCGCGGCGCTGGCGGCGATCGGCCTCGCGATGCCGGCGCGGCGCATCACCGTCAATCTCTCGCCCGCCGACCTCCACAAGGAGGGCAGCCACTACGACCTGCCGATCGCGCTCGCGCTGATGATGGCGAGCGGCATCCTCGATCCCGGCCTGCTCGCGGGCTTCGCGGCGATGGGCGAGCTCGCCCTCGATGGCCGCCTGCGCGCGGTACCGGGCGTGCTGCCCGCCGCGGTCGCCGGCGCGCAATCCGGCCGCGGCATCGTCTGCCCGGCCGAGAGCGGCCCCGAGGCCGCCTGGTCCGGCGCGGCGGAGATCGTGGCCGCGCCGAGCCTCGTCCCGGTG
>VGDA01000257.1 GCA_016869915.1 Alphaproteobacteria bacterium | reverse complement strand
GGACGACGGCGACGATCCGCAGCACTGGATCCTGATCCCCGTCACCGAGGCGGAGGCCGCCGCCATCGTCGCCGCCGGCGCACGCGGCGTCGCCGCCTCGGTCGACGGCCTCGACCGCGAGCGCCGATCCCTGGTCCGCAACGCCCCCAAGGGCGCCCCGAAGACGTTGCGCTGGTCGAGCGGCATCTGGATCGCGCGGCATGACTGAGGGCGCGTGCGGGACGGGCGAGGGAGGTTGGCCATGAGCGGCTTCGAGAGATACATGCGCGCGCTGGGCCGAGGTTACGCTGCCTTGACGTCACGGCACCGGCGCGAAATCCAGCAGGAAGTTGCGATCACGCGGCCAGCAGTGAACACGCGTCGGATCGAGCAGGTAACTTGGACTGCGGCAGGTTCCATCGCCGGTGGCTGTATCGCCGCAGCCATGTTCGGCGCGCTCCTGTTTCCCCTGATGGGCCCCCTCTCCCTTCTTCCCGCGATGCCCGCCTTCTGGGTCGGGTTCCAATTGGGCGGCACGATCGGAAAGATGATTGGAAAGCTGGTGAAATGGTGACCTGCGCCACCCGCTCCGATCTTGTGGCGGAGCAACGATGCCCGGCATGAATGCGGGAGATCACCGATGAGAAGCTGCGCGACATGCCGCTGGTGGTCCGTCGTGGGAACCTGTCGCCAGCCCGCGCGGATCGCCGCCAGCGGCAAGCCCTCGAAGACGCCTGCGCGCCATCTCTGCGAAGCGTGGGGGGAGCTTTCGGCCGCTGCGGGTCTTGCGCGATCGGTGGGCTGCGCCTCGTTGCGCGGTGCGGAGGCCGTGTCCGCGTTCGTCCTGACCCGCATGCCGCCCGGGGTCGAGGCCGTCGCGCATCGGTTCGGCGTGATGTCGGGAGCGGCTGCCCGGCGGGCCCGTGCCGGCGCGCGGAGCGCGCTGGATGCGGCAGGCTCGGCCAGCGATCTCGCCGCGCGCATGGGCAATGCTGTCCTCGGCACCGACTATGCCCTCGCGATGGATCGCTGGATGCGCGCGACCTACGGCGGCGGCAAGGCGACGCTCTATGACCGGGCGATGGATGCGGTCTATGCGAAGACCCATGTGGGAGGTGCAGACCACCGCCTGTTCGATGGTGGCCATGATCTTCTCGGTGCCTGGAGGGCGGCGGGCGAGGCCGCCGCGGCGCGTGGAGACGATCTCGCGCAGCAGGTCGCCGGCTACGCGTCGGCGCTTTGGAAGGACGTGGTGACGCCCAAGGGGTTGCCCGTCATGACCTTCGACAAGGCAAGCTTCGATGCGGTGGCAGCGCACCTGTCCGCCGATTACGGGATACCGGTCGCATGGATCAAGGACATGGCGACGTTCACCGCGACGGAAGTCGTCGGCGCCGCGATCGCGGCGATCGCCGTGGCACTTGGCTGGAACCGCGCGGATATCGAGCGCGTCACCGGGCTCGCGTCCTCGCTCGCAATATCCACGATCGCGGCAGCCAGCCCGTTCCTCGCGATCGTCGCAGTCGCGTGCCTTGCACGCGCCTACCAGCAGGCCGCCAGCCCGGGTGCAGACCTCGCGGCTGCCGCCTTCGGCCTCGTGCAGGGCGGCGCCGGAACGGCGACGCTGCTTGGTGTCTCCGCCCTCGTGGGAGGACCGGCATGGGTCGGCCTTGTCGCCGGCCTGGGCGCGGGCGTCGCGGTGCATCGCGGCATGGCGTGGCTCAGGAATGCAGTGCCTCAGGGCGATCTGGACGACGTTTCGGAGTTCATGACCGAATACACGCGACGCGTCATGGTCGTAGCCCTTCCCGCGCCGGGTGGAGCGGATGCAAGGTGAGTGCGTCATGTACCCGACCGTGCATGGACCGGAGATCGCGCATGCGCACCACGCACGTCGGCACCCCTGCCAGCATGTCGGGGAAAACCTGATGCCCGCCCATGCCTGAGTTGCTGGAGGCCGCCGCCGCCATCGCCGGCGGCGAGCGCGGCATCGCCGCCTCGGTCGCCGCGATCGACCAGCAGCGCCGGTCCCTCGTGCGCAGCGCCCCCAAGGGCGAGCCCGCCAGGACTTATTGGGCGCACGGCATCTGGATCGCGTCGCATGACTGAAGGCGCGCGCGGGACGGGCGATGCCTGAGTTGCCGGAGGGATCGGGCCTGGTCGCGGGAGGCGCCGACGCGCTTCTCCCGCACTTGGTCGCGCATCTCGATCGCGCCGCGCGATGCGACATCGCCGTGTCCTTCCTGCTCGACAGCGGCGCGCAGCTCGTCGTCGAGCATCTCCGCGACTTCCTCGCGCGTGGCGGCAAGGCGCGCATCCTCGTCGGCGACTATCTCGACGTCACGGACCCCGTCGCGTTGCGCCGACTGCTCGACCTTGCGGGCGACCTCGACCTCCGCATCCACCAGTCGCGGGGCGTCGGCTTCCATCTCAAGAGCTACATCTTCCTCGAGAGCGAGGACGGCATGGGCGAGAGCGTCGCCTTCGTCGGCAGCTCGAACATCTCCGCGCCCGCGCTCACCACCTCGATCGAGTGGAACTACCGGGTCGCCGCGCGGCGCGATCCGACGGGCTTCGCCGAGATCCGCGAGGGCTTCGAGCGCCTCCTCGCCGACTACGCGGTCGCGCGCGTCGACGACGACTGGATCGCGCGCTACGAGGCGCGTCGCGTCGCGCGCGAACTGCAGGAGCACGGCGTGCCCGCGGAGGCGCCGCTGCCGCCGCCCGAGCCACGGGGCATCCAGCGCGAGGCGCTCGCGGCGCTGGCGCGCACGCGCGCGGAAGGGTTCGGGGCCGGCCTCGTCGTGCTCGCGACCGGCCTCGGCAAGACATGGCTCGCCGCCTTCGACAGCAGGGAATTCCGCCGCATCCTCTTCGTCGCGCATCGCGAGGAGATCCTCGACCAGGCCGTCGCGACCTTCCGGAGGGTGCATCCGGCGGCGCGGATCGGACGCCTTGGCGCGGGGCGGCGCGAAGGAGACGCGGACATCGTCTTCGCGTCGGTGCAGACGCTGGGCCGCGAGGCGCATCTCGCGCGCTTCGCGCCCGGCGCCTTCGAGTACATCGTCGTCGATGAGTTCCACCACGCCGCCGCCGACACCTATCGCCGGGTGATCGCGCATTTCCGGCCGCGCTTCCTGCTCGGCCTGACCGCGACGCCCGATCGCGGCGATGGCGCGGACCTGCTCGCGCTCTGCCAGGGCAACCTCGTCTTCCAGCGCGGCATCGCGGAGGGAATCCACGCCGGCCAGCTCTGCGCCTTCAGCTATTTCGGCGTCCCCGACGAGGTCGACTACGCGAACATCCCGTGGCGCAACGCCCGCTTCGATCCCGGTGCGCTCGACGCGGCAGTCGCGACCGAGGCGCGGGCGCGCAACGCGCTCGCCCAGTTCCGGAAGCTTGGCGGCAAGCGCTGCATCGCCTTCTGCTGCTCGCAGGGCCATGCGGACTTCATGGCCGCCTTCTTCCGGCGCGAGGGCATCGCCGCGGCGGCGGTGCATGCCGGCCCCGGCAGCGCCCCGCGGGCGAGCTCGCTCCAGCGGCTGCAGGGCGGCGACCTGCAGGTGCTCTTCGCGGTCGACATGTTCAACGAGGGCGTCGACGTCCCCCTGGTCGACACGGTGCTCATGCTCCGGCCGACGGAGTCCCCGATCGTCTGGATGCAGCAGCTCGGCCGCGGCCTGCGCGTCGCCGAAGGCAAGCCTCGTCTCGTCGTGATCGACTACATCGGCAACCATCGCGCCTTCCTGTCGAAGCTCGCGGCCATGGCCGACATGCTTGGCCGCGAGGAAGCGGGCAGGGGCGCGATGCGGGAGGTCCTCGAGGCCATCCGCGCGGGGCGGATCGTGCTGCCTCCGGGTTGCGAGGTGACCTACGAGCTCGAGGCGCTCGACATGCTGCGTGCGCTCCTCGAGCCGCGGCGCAATGCCTCGCTGATGGAGGGCTTCTTCCGCGACTTCCTCGAGCGGCATGGCCGCCGGCCGAGCGCGCTCGACGTCTTCCATGCGGGCTTCTCGCCGCGCGCGGGCGGGGAGGGCGGGTGGTGCGGCTTCCTGCTGCGCATGGGCGTGCTTGGCGATGACGGAGCCGCCATCGAGGCGCATCGCACGGGCCTCGCGAAGCTCGAGCGCATCGCCCTCGCGCAGGCGCTCCTGCTCCGCGCGCTTCTGTCCGCCGCGCCCGGGGGCGAGCCCGTCGCGATCGATCGACTCGCCAGCGAACTGCCCGATGCCAGGCGACGCAGCGGCGCGCCAGCCGACGCGCTTCCGCTGGACGGCCAGGACGCTCATGCCATCGCAGGCTGGATCCGCACCGAGGCCGCGCCGGATCTCGTGCGATTCGTTGCGAGCCCAGGCAGGGCGCTGCTCGCGCTCGATGGCGATGACTTCGGTCTCGCGCCATCGCCCGCGCCCGGCCTGGCCGCCCTCGTGGCGGAGATCGTGGAGTGGCGCATCGCGGAACTGCTGGGCCAGGCGCGCGACCTGGTCTGCAACGTGCAGCGCAACGCGGGCGGCCAGCCGATCCTTTTCCTGCCGGGTGGTGCCTACGGCGCCGCGTTCCCGCGCGGCGATCTCGATGCCATCGTGGACGGCGCGTGCGTCGTCGCCTGCGTGCGCAAGATCGCCGTGAACCGTGTCATCGCGAGCAGGGGCGCGCGCGAGAATCTTCTTCCGGGCATCCTGCGTCGCTGGTTCGGCGAGGACGCCGGCAGGCCCGGCACGGGCTTCAAGGTCCGGCTACGCCGCATCGGCGACCGCGTCGCACTGGAGCCGTTGTCGCTGGCGCTCTCCCGGGAGATCGAGAGCTAGCAAGCGCTGCTGGATTGCGCCTCCCCCTCACGCCGCGCGCGGGACGATGCGCTTCTCGATCTCGGAGCCGGCGCGTTCCCGGGCGACCTCGAGGTCGTAGCCGGACTGCAGGCCCATCCAGAACTCGGCCGAGGTCCCGAGATAGCGGGCCAGGCGCAGCGCGGTGTCGGGCGAGATCGCGCGCTTCGCGTTGACGACCTGGCTGATCCGGATCTGCGGCACGCCGATCTCGCGGGCCAGCGCGTACTGGCTGAGCCCCAGCGGCCGCATGAAGTCCTCCACGAGGATCGTGCCGGGATGGACGGGCGGGAAATCGGCGTTCTTGCGTCCCTTCCTGCCGGCGGTCGTCGACGATCTCGACGTCGTGCGCGTCACCTTGCGACCAGCGGAAGCAGATCCGCCACTGGTCGTTGACCCGAATACTGCGCTGGCCCGCGCGGTCCCCGCGCAGGGCTTCGAGGCGGTTGCCAGGCGGCGCCTGGAGGTCGCGGAGCGATCGGGCATGGTGGACCTGCAGCAACTTGCGATGGGCGACTCGCACCACGTCCGCCGGGACGCCCTTCGTGTAGCGGCGATCCCACGCGGCGCGTGCGGCCGGGTTGCGGAAGGATTTGATCATGCCCCGATACTAACGCCACGCGCTATGCCATCGGCTCCATGATGGACGAACCGTGTCCGGTCCTGCTCTTCCTGCCCGTCGTAGCCCGGCCCCGCATCGGTGCTACGCCGCCGCGGCGCTCCCCCTCACGCCCGCACGTAGGACAGCCCCCGCGCGAGCCAGCAGCCGACATCGATCGCGGCGACGCGGCCCGATGGGTCGCGGCGCAGCGCGAGCGTCCAGTCGCCGGGCGGCGCCACGTCGAGCGCGCGCGGGCAGGGCAGGAGCCAGAGGTCCTCGCCCGGCTGCTCGAGCAGCTCCATGCGCGCGCGGCCGAGCGGGCCGGAGCATGCGCCATGGGCGATGCCACCCGCGTCCTCGATCTCC
>VGDA01000256.1 GCA_016869915.1 Alphaproteobacteria bacterium | reverse complement strand
ACGAAGGTCCCGCCGGCGCCGGCCCGCGCTACCTGCTCGCCGTGGGCGGACGCGAGGCGCGCAAGAACCTCGCCGGGTTGTTCTCGGCGTTCGCGATCTCGGGCCTCGCGGCGGAGCTGCATGTCACCGGCGAGGAGGCGACGCTCGGCCCGGTCGACCGCGCCGCGCTCGATGCGCGCGCCGTCCCTGCGCGCGCGCGTCCGGTTCCTCGGCTTCGTGCCCGACGCGGCGCTGCCCGCGCTCTATCGCGGCGCGTCGATGCTCGTCTTCCCGTCGCGTGGCGAGGGCTTCGACCTGCCGCCGCTCGAGGCGATGGCCTGCGGCACGCCCGTCGTCGCGGGGGAGGCGGGCAGCATCCCGGAGATCGCGGACGGCGCGGCGCTGCTCGTCGATCCCGGCGATCCGGCCTCGATCGCGTCGGCGATGCGACGCCTCTGCGCCGACGACGGATTGCGCGCGCGACTTGTCGCCAAGGGCCTCGCGCGCGCCGCGCAGCTCCGCTGGCCGGCCTGCGCGGAGGCGACGATGGCGGTCTACCGCGAGGCCACTGGCGGCAGCTCGAGCCTGCGCCGCACCTTGCGGATCAGCCAGCCGAGCACGGGGATGCGCTCGTAGAACTGCGCCGCCGCGTCCCAGTGGTCGATATGCTCGCTGACCCGGCCGTCGGGCGCGAAATGCACCTCGCTCATGCCGGTGATGACGATGGGCGCGCCGCCTGCCGCGGGTTCGCTCGAGAAGCGCCAGAGGATGTAGCCGGCCTCCTGGCCGAGCGCGCGGTCCAGCACCTCGAAGCGCGGCGTGCCATGCGCATACATCATCGACAGCAGGCGCACGACCTCGTCGACGCCGCGCACGTCGTTGAACGGGTCGCGGAAGCGCATGTCCGGCGCCACCAGCGCGGCGATCGCGGGCAGCGTCTCGAGCGTCATCGTCTCGTAGAAGCGCCCATAGGCCTCGAGCGTGGCGGCACGGTCGCTCATGCGCCGGTCATCCTGCGCACGAGCGCGAAATAGGCGGGGTAGGGCAGGAGGTTCAGGAGCTTGAGCAGCAGCGCGAAGCGCCGCGGGAAGACGATCTCGAAGCGGTCGCTGGCCAGGCCCGCGACGAAGGCGTCGACCGCCTCGTCGACCGGCATCAGGAACGGCATCGGGAACTCGTTGCGGTCGGTGAGCGGCGTGCGCACGAAGCCGGGGTCCACGAGCTGCAGCCTGATGCCGAGGCGGTCGCAGTCGAGCTTGAGCGATTCCGCCATGTTGATGAGCGCGGCCTTGGTCGGCCCGTAGGCCGCGGCCGTCGGCAGGCCGCCATAGCCGGCGACCGAGGCGACGATGGCGAGGTGCCCGCGGCGCCGCGCGGCCATGCGCGCGAGCAGCGGCTCGACGCAGTTGGCCACGCCGAAGAGGTTGACCTCCGCCAGCCGCTGCAGCGTCGCCACCGAGAAATCGGAGGCGGACATCGGTACATGGGTACCCGCGTTCAGCACCGCGAGCCCGATCTCGCCCTCGCGCTCCTCGATCGCGGCGACGGCGCGCGCGCAGGCGTCGGCGTCGCATACGTCGAGCGGCAGCGGCGCGACGCTGCCATCGGAGGCGGCGGCGAGCGCGTCGAGCGCCTGCGCGCCGCGCGCCGAGGCGACGACGCGCCGGCCGTCGCGCGCCAGTCGCAGCGCGAGCGCCTCGCCGATGCCGGACGAGGCGCCGGTGACCCAGGCGACGCTCATCGCAGCGCGTCCAGGAAGCGCGCCGAGGCCGCGCGCAGCCTCGCGCGCCGCTCGGGCGCGAAGCGCGCCAGCGTGCGGTAGGGCATCGCCATGCGCGGGTTGCGCGACAGGCGTTCCGCGTTGTCCATGAGGAAGCTCCAGTAGAGGTGGTTGAACGGGCAGGCCCGCTCGCCCTCGCTGTCGGACACGTCGTAGGCGCAGCCGTCGCAGTAGTCGGACATGCGGTCGATGTACTTGCCGCTCGCCGCGTAGGGCTTAGAGGCAAGATAGCCGCCATCCGCGAAGATCGCCATTCCATGGACGTTCGGCAGCTCGACCCACTCGTAGGCATCGGCGTAGACGGCGAGGTACCAGGCCTCGATCTCGCGTGGCGCGATGCCCGCGAGCAGGGCGAAGTTTCCGGTCACCATGAGGCGCTGGATGTGGTGCGCGTACGCATGGCGTCGCGTGTCGCCGATCGCCTCGCGCATGCAGTTCATGTCGGTCTCGCCGGTCCAGTAGAAGCCGGGCAGCGGGCGTCGCGCGTCGAGGGCATTCGACTCCGCGTAGCCGGGCATGCGCAGCCAGTAGATGCCGCGCACGAATTCCCGCCAGCCCAGGATCTGGCGCACGAAGCCCTCGACCGCGTTGATCGGCGCCCGACCGGCCACGTACTCAGCCTCCGCGGCGCGCACGACGTCGCGCGGGTCAAGCAGGCCGGCGTTGAGCTGCGGCGAGATGGCGGCGTGCCAGAGGAAGGGCTCGCCCGCCTTCATCGCGTCCTGGTGGTCGCCGAAGAGCGGCAGGCATTCGCGCATGAAGGCCGCGAGCGCGCGCTGCGCGTCGGTGCGCGTCACGGCGAGGTCGAAGGGGCGCAGGTCGCCGAAATTCGACGCGAAGCGCGCCTCGACGAGGTCCAGCACCTCGCGCGTCGTCGCGTCGGGCTCGAAGGAGAGGCGGCGCGGCGGGCGCGCGTCGCGCGGCAGGGGCTTGCGGTTCTCGCGGTCGAAGTTCCAGGCGCCGCCCTCGGGCGCGCCGGAGGCGTCGAGCAGCACGCCATGCTCGCGTCGCATCTCGCGGTAGAAGAACTCCATGCGCAGCTCGCGGCGGCCCTTCGCCCAGCGCGCGAAGCGCTCGGCGGAGCAGAAGAAGCGCGTGTCGCCGCGCAGCTCGACGGGTATGCCCAGCGCGCCGGGCCAGCCATCCATCTCCGCGCGCAGCCGCCACTCCCCGGGCTCGGTCGCCACCACGCGCCGCGCGCCATGCCGCGCCACGGCGCGCGCGACTTCGCCGCCCAGCGAGCCGCTGTTCGCCGGGTCGTCGAGCCGCACGTAGTCGACGCGCAGGCCGCGCGCGCGCAGCTCCTCGGCGAAGTGGCGCATCGCGGAGAGGACGAAGGCGATCTTCTTGCGGTGGTGCGGGACGTAGGTCGTCTCCTCGGCGACCTCGCACATCAGGACGACGTCGCGCGCGGGATCGACGTCCGAGAGGCTCGGGATGCCGGGCGAGAGCTGGTCGCCCAGCACGAGGCGCAGCGTCGACATGCGCGCGGCCGCTCAGCCCTTCGTGCGCAGCGTGGAGCGCCCGCCATCGACGCCGATGACCTGGCCGGTGATCCAGCCCGCCTCGTCGGAGAGCAGCAGGGCGGCGAGCGCGGCCGCGTCGTCGGCCTCGCCGAGGCGCTGGATCGGATGCAGCGCCGCGATCGCCTTCGCCATGGCCTCGTTGCCGGTCAGGCGCGCGGCGAGCGGCGTGCGCGTCAGGCTGGGCGCGATGCAGTTGACGCGCAGGCGGGGCGCGAGCTCGGCCGCGAGCGACAGGCAGAGCGCCTCCACCCCGCCCTTCGCCGCGGCGATGGCGACGTGGTTGGCGAAGCCCTGGCGCGCCGCGACGGTGGAGAAGAGGACGATGCCCGAGCCCTGGCGCAGCGCGCCGGCCGCGGCGCGCACGGCCATCGCCGGGCCGATCGTGTTGAGCGCGAAGGCCTCGGCCATGTCGGCGGCGCCGACCTGCGCGAGCGGCTTGAGCACGATCGAGCCCGCGCAATAGGCGAGCCCGCGGAGCCCGCCCGCCGCCGCGGCCGCGACGGCGCGCTGCAGGGCGTCGGCGTCGCGCGCGTCCACCGCGGTGGTCGCGCAGCCGATCTCGCCGGCGATGGCGGCGAGGCGGCCGGCGTCGCGCGCCATCACGTGCACGTCCTCGCCCCGGGCGCGCAGCCTGCGCGCGAGCGCCGCCCCGATGCCCGTGGTTCCGCCGACGACGAGGATGGGTTCGGGCATGGCTGGCTCCAGCGCGCTACGGGAGCGCAAGAGCTAGGGGCGGGCGGCGGCGGGGCAAGCGCGCGTCGCTGTGGCGGCATGGCGGCCGCGGTTGCTAGGATGCATGCACCCGACAACGGAACGACCCGCCGATGGCCATCGACCGCCGCAGCCTCCTTCCCGCCCTCGCCGCGACCGTCGCCCTCGGCGCCGTCGCGCCGGGTGCGCGCGCGTTTCGCATCGTCGAGGAGGAGGGCACGCCGCGCGCGCGTGCGCTGCTCGAGGCCTGCGAGGCGCGAGGCGCGCATGAGCGGCTGGTGCGCCAGCTGATCGAGGAGATCGAGGGTCGCGGCGAGACCCGCGACGCGGCCGTCGAGAAGGTCCGCGACATGTCCTGCCCGCTCTGCGGCTGCAACCTGGCGCTCCAGGTGCCGGACGCCGCGAAGCCGCCGGGCTTCTGACCGCGCCCATGGGTTCCCGCGCGGCGGACCAGCATGCGGCCGGCGCCGGCGGCCGCTTCCCCGACCCGCACCACGACCATTCGGCCTGCTCCGCGGGCGCGCTCGAGGTCGCGGAGGCGATCTGCGCCGCGCGCGGCGAGAAGATGACCGCGCTGCGGCGGCACGTGCTGGCGATCGTCTGGCGCGGGCATCGCCCGGTCGGCGCCTACGACATCCTGGCGGCGATGCAGGCGGAGAACGGCCGCAAGGTGGCGCCGCCCACGGTCTACCGGACGCTCGACTTCCTGCGCCAGCAGGGGCTGGTGCATCGCGTGGAGTCGCTCAACGCCTATGTCGGCTGCCCGGATCCCGTGCGGCCGCATCGCGTCCAGTTCATGATCTGCAGCGATTGCGGCGTGGCCGCGGAGATCGACGACGCGCGGGTCGGCCAGGCGCTCGATTCCGCGGCCGCCGCCGCGGGCTTCGTGCCGCGCCAGCCGATGGTCGAGGTCAGCGGTCTGTGCGCGCGCTGCGCAGCGCCGCGTGATGGGTCGCCAGCGCAAGGCTGAGCACGACGACCGCGCCCGCCTGGTGGGCGGCGCCCAGCGCGACCGGCACGGCGAGGAGCAGCGTCGCGATGCCGAGCGCGACCTGCCCGATGATCGCCGCGCCGAGCCACGACGCCAGGCGCCGTGCGCGCTCATCGAGGCGCCCGGCATGGATGCTGCCGACATAGGCGATGGCGAGCGCCATGGTGCCGACGGCGATCCAGCGGTGGTTGAACTGCACCGCCGCGATATTCTCGAACAGGTTCGTCCACCACGGCGCGAGGTCGCCGTAGCCGGCCGGCACGAAGCGCCCGTCCATCAGCGGGAAGGTGTTGTAGGTGAACCCGGCATCGGTGCCCGCCACGAAGGCGCCGGCGAGGATGGTCAGCGCGATCGCGCCCAGCGTCGCGCGGCCGAGCGTCGCCTGCGCGCCGCGCGCCGTGGCGGGGCGCGGATCGCCGAGCTGCAGCGCGAGGCGCTGGACCAGCGCGAGGATCACGAGCGCGAGCCCGAGATGCGTGGCCAGCCTGTAGGGGCTCACGTCGGTGCGGTCGACGAGGCCCGAGGCCACCATCCACCAACCCACCGCGCCCTGCATCCCGCCCAGCACGAGCAGCCCGCAGAGGCGCGCGAGCAGGCCGCCGCGCACGCGCCGCGTGACGGCGAACCAGGCGAGCGGCAGCGCGAAGGCGAGGCCGATCAGGCGGCCCCAGAGGCGATGGACGTATTCCCACCAGAAGATCGTCTTGAACTCGTCGAGGGTCATCGACGCGTTCTTCTCGCGGAACTCGGGGATGCGCTGGTACTTCGCGAACTCGGCTTCCCACTGGTCG
>VGDA01000255.1 GCA_016869915.1 Alphaproteobacteria bacterium | reverse complement strand
CGTCCTTGCGCGCGGCGGCGCGGCGGGCGGCCCCTCCCGGCGCGGGCCGGGAAGGGCCGCCGCCCGGCGTCAGCCCGTCGGGGCCTTGAGGCCGAGGACCTTGCCCACGGTCTCGTTCCACTCGCGGGCGCACTCGGCGCCGCAGCGCTTCGCCCAGCCGGCGAGGACCGCGCCCTCGACCAGCCTCTTGTGCGTCTCCATCTCCGCCGGCTTGACCGGGACGATGGTGGTCGAGGCGAGCTTGCCCATGGTGCAGGGCTGGCGGTTGGTGTTGCAGGTCTCGGCCTCGGCGTCGGCCTTCTTCATCGTCGCCCACATCTTGTCCTCGTAGGCCTTCATCTGGTCGACCAGGAAGGCCTGGACCCTGGCGTCGAGCCGCTTCCAGGTGTTCAGGTTCACCGCGACGACGTTGATGCTCCAGCCCAGCGACATCGGATAGACCGATTTCGCGACCTCGGGCCAGCCGGCCGTGTTGCCGGACAGAGACCCGGTCACGCCGCAATCGACCACGCCGTTGTTGAGCGCGGGCACGACCTCGGCGAAGGCCATGCTGACCGCGGTCGCCCCGACGCCGCCCAGGAAGTCGCGCATCGTGTTGTTGAACACGCGCACCTTCTTGCCCTTCAGGTCGTCCAGGCCGCCGATCACGCCGCGGCACCAGAAGACCTGCGGGGGGTTGGCGCCGATGGCCAGCAGCTTGGTGTTCCAGTTCCTTTGCATCTGCCGGTCGATCACCTCGCGATAGGCGTCGCAGGCCGCGCGCGCCTTGCCGGCGTCGAGCGTCAACCCGGCCAGATCGCAGGCCTCGAAGCGCGGGTCGTCGCCGGCCATCTTCGAGATGTCCATGCCGGCGAAATCCATCACGCCCAGCCGCAGCAGGCGCAGCATCGTCTTGTCGTCGACGCCCATCTGGTCGAGCGGCGTGATGTCGGCGGTCAGCGCGCCGTTCGACGCCTTGGGCAGGGTCTCGCGCCAGAACGGCACCTCGTCGACCATCGAGGCGACGGTCGGACCGTTCAGGCCGATGACCTTGAACTGCGTCTTGGGAAGATCCTGTGCCGCCGCAACACCGGCGAATGCCACCATGCCCGCGATCGCCGCGAGCGAATTGCGCGCTTTCATCGATTGCCTCTCCCTGGTTTGCGGCGGGTCGCCCTCGAGGACGCCCTCCATATGGCGGATGCTGGCCTCTTCCCGGACGCTCCGCAATGGCCGGGATGTCCGTGCGGCGCCGATCCGCGCGCCGGACAGACAGGTTCAGAAGACCTTGTACTCCTCGAACAGGGTGCGGATGCTGCCGCCCTTCTGGAGTTCGCCGCGCACGATGGTCTCCTTGCGCTTGACCTCTTCGGTCATCGCCACGACGCGTTCGACGATCGCGGCCGGCAGGACCAGAACCCCGTCGACATCGCCCAGCACATAGTCGCCGGGATGGATATCCACCCCGCCGATGCGGATGGGCGCGGCGAATTCCGCGATCTCCCAGCGCACGGCGGCCGAGAGCGGCGAGTGGAAGACTCGGAACACCGGAAATCCGATATCCAGGATCTGCGGCGTGTCGCGCAGCCCGCCATGGATGACGCAACCCGTCGCGCCGCGATTGCGCGCGGTGTTGCTCATCAGCTCGCCCCAATGCGCGGCGGTATGCTCGTCGCCGGGATCGATCACCACCACCGCGCCGGGGAAGATGGCGTCGAGCATGTCCATCTGCCGGTAGCGCGGATCGGGCCGCTGGCCCGGCGGCATCGCCTGGCCGCGGATGGTAAAGACCGGGCCGGCGACCTTGGTGGCGTCGGTGAGCGGCCGGATCGTCGATGGCAGGCACTGGTTGCGGTGGCCGAGCTCGTCGAGGATGTCGGCCACCGCGCCGGTGTAGAGCGTGCCGAGACGGCGGCAGAGTTCGGCGACCTTGGCCTCGGGTTGGGGAAAAACGATGCGTGACCTTCCTGGGCAGACATTGGGTCGTCCACCGAGTTCACACTAGCCCAGCATGCGGGTGACCGCACCCTGGGAAATGGCGGCGAGATCCGGAACCGGGTCTCCGGCCGCCAGCCGGGGGCTGGTCGGCCAGCAGCTTCGACGCGCGGCAATCGCAATTGCGCGTCGGGCGCCAGTCGTGGAGAGTCGCGCCCGGTCGGAGTTGCTGCCCCAGCGCGGAAGTGGTGGCGACTTCGCGCAACAAGGGGAAGCACATCCATGCGTACCGAAAAGCTCCGCGGCCTCTGGGTCGCCAGCCTCACGCCGCTCGATGCCGCGGGGCGCATCGACGCCGGCCTCTTCGCCGGCCATTGCCGCTGGCTCTTCGAGCGCGGCGTCGAGGGCGTCGCCGTGTTCGGCACCACCGGCGAGGGCCAGTCCTTCTCGGTGCGCGAGCGCATCGCCGCGGTGGACGGGCTGCTGCGCGCCGGGATCCCGGGCGACCGCGTGGTCGTCGGCACGGGCTGCGCCGCGGTGCCCGACGCGGTCGAGCTCACGCGCCACGCGCTCTCCAGCGACGTCGCCGCCGCGATGGTCCTGCCGCCCTTCTTCTGGAAGGGACAGGACGCCGCGGCCGTCGCGCACGGCGTCGGCAGCGTGATCGAGGGCGTGAACGACCCCGCGCTGCGCGTGATCCTCTACCACATCCCCCAGGTCTCGGCGGTCGCCATCGACGCGCCGGCCATCGGCCTGCTGCGCAGGCGCTTCGGCGCCGTCGTCGCGGGCATCAAGGACAGCTCCGCCGACTTCGTGCATTTCGACGCCGCGCTGACGGCCTATCCCGACATGCTCCACTTCGCCGGCGCGGAGCCGCAATTCGCGCGGGTGCTCGAGGTGGGCGGTGCCGGCACGATCTGCGGCCTCGGCAACGTCGCGCCGAAGGTCATGGCGCGGCTGCGCGACGGCCGCTCGGCGGCGCAGGACGCGCAGCGCGAGATCGAGGCCTGCTGCCGCTTCCTCGTCGGCCGTCCCTTCCTGCAGACGACGCGCGCGATGCTTGCCGCGCTGGCGGGCGAGAAGGCCTGGCTGCGCACCCGCGCGCCGCTGGTCGCCTTCGACGATTCGCAGGCGGCGGAGATCTCCTCCGCGATGGGCCGCCTCTCCGGCCTCGGCTGAGCCGGGCGGGCGCGGCGATGCGCATCACCGCGCTCGAGACGACGAGGCTCGCCTCGCGCGCGAACCTCCTCTGGGTGCACGTGCACACG
Organism: Alphaproteobacteria bacterium; assembly: GCA_016869915.1. Taxonomy (GTDB): domain Bacteria; phylum Pseudomonadota; class Alphaproteobacteria; order CACIAM-22H2; family CACIAM-22H2; genus CAIOSQ01. The sequence continues at coordinate 2,597 of VGDA01000255.1, read as the reverse complement.
GACGAGGGGCTGGTCGGGCTGGGCGAGACCTTCCGCGGCGCCGAGGCGGTGGAGGCGTTCCTCCACGCCTCGGTCGCGCCGATGCTTCTGGGACGCGACCCGCTCGCGATCGACGCGATCGCGAAGCTGCTGACCGAGCCCTATCTCGGCTTCCGCTCGTCGGGCGTGGAGATGCGCGCGGCCTCGGCCGTCGACATCGCGCTCTGGGACCTCGCCGGCAAGGCGGCCGGAATGCCGGTCTGGCAGATGCTCGGCGGGCTCAGCCGCGATCGCATCCGCACCTACAACACCTGCGCCGGCTACGCCTACAACGCCAGCGGCGGCAGGCGCGAGATCGGCGCCGGCGACGCGCCCGCCGGCCCCTACGACGACCAGGTCGCCTTCGAGCGCGACGCGGGCGAGCTCGCCGAAAGCCTGCTCGCCGAGGGCATCACGGCGATGAAGATCTGGCCCTTCGACCGCTACGCCGCGCGCAGCGGCGGCAACTTCATCTCCTCGGCCGACATCGCGCGCGGCATGGAGCCCTTCGAGCGCATCCGCCGCGCCGTCGGCGACCGCATGGACGTGATGGTGGAGTTCCACTCGATGTGGGACCTGCCCTCGGCGCTGGCGATCGCGCGGCCGCTGCGCGACATCCGTCCCTACTGGTCCGAGGACCCGGTGAAGATGCTCGACGCCGCGGCGCTGCAGGCCTATGCCGAGCGCTCGGGCCTGCCGGTCTGCGCGAGCGAGACCATCGCCGGGCGGGCGCACTACCTCGAGCTGCTGCGCCGCGACTGCGTCGACTACGTCATGCCGGACATCTCGTGGTGCGGCGGGCTCGGCGAGGCGAAGAAGATCGCGACGCTGGCCGAGGCGTTCCAGCGCCCCATCGCGCCGCATGACTGCACCGGGCCGGTCGTGTTCATGGCCTCGACGCATCTCGCGCTCAACGCGCCCAACGCGGTGTTCCAGGAATCCGTGCGCGCCTACTACACGACCTGGTACCGCGACCTCGTCACCGAGCTGCCGCGCGTCGAGGACGGACATGTCCATGCCCCGCGCGGCACGGGGCTCTGCACCGAGCTGCTGCCCGACATCGCGCGCCGCCCCGACGCGATCGTCCGGCGCAGCGACTGACGACCGCGGAGGACCCATGGCCGCGAGCCGCGTCCGGAGCGGCATCCCCGATCCCGACTGGCCCGCCAGGCCGCAAGGCCTGCGCCTCTCGCGCTGAAGGAGCGACGCATGGACGCGAAATACCTCGAGGGCCAGGTCGCGCTGGTCACCGGCGCGGGCCGCGGCCTCGGTCGCGCCTTCGCGGACCTGCTCGCGCGGCTCGGCGCCGATGTCGCGGTGCACGGGATGCGCGAGCAGGGCCCCGCCGAGTATGGCGAGGGCACGACGCTGACCGCGACGGCCGAGGCGATCGCCGCCGCGCATGGCGTGCGCACGCGCCGCGTGCTCGGCGACCTCACGCGCGCCGACGACGTCGCGCGCGTGCTGCGCGAGACGGTCGAGGCGCTCGGGCCGGTCGACATCCTCGTCCACAACGCGGGAGGCGACATCGCCGCCGCGGGTGGCAAGCCCGACCCCAACGACTGCGTCTTCATCAAGGCGGAGGACGTGCGCGCGGTGCTCGACCGCAACCTCATGAGCACGATCCTCGTCTGCCAGGCCGTCGCGCCCTCGATGATGGAGCGCAGGCGCGGGCGCATCGTGACGCTCTCCTCCGTCGCCGCCTTCAAGGGCCGCGACCGCTCGGCGATCTACGCCACGTCGAAGGCCGCGGTCGTCCACTACACGCGCTGCCTCGCCGAGCAGATGCGCCCCTTCGAGGTCACGGTGAACTCGATCGCGCCCGGCGACACGCGCACCGGCCGCTTCGTCGGCACGCGCCCGGTCGACCCGCGGCGCATGGCGACCGGGGGCACGCTCGACCGCATTGCCACCGTGGACGAGGTCGCGCGCACGCTCGAGTTCTTCGTCGGCCCGATGGGCGCCTTCGTCACCGGCCAGGCGCTGCGCGTCGACGGCGGCACGCAGCTCTGGCCGGGCTGAGCGCCGGGACGCGATGCCGGAGGGACACACGATCCACCGCGCCGCGCGCGACCAGGGCGCGATGCTGGCCGGAAGGCGCCTGCGCGCGAGCTCGCCGCAGGGCCGCTTCGCCGAGGGCGCGGCGCGGCTCGACGGGCGCCGGTGCCTCGCCATCGAGGCCTTCGGCAAGCACCTGCTCTATCGCTTCGCGGGCGGCGAGGCGCTGCATGTCCATCTCGGCCTGTTCGGGATGTTCCGCAGCTTCGCCGCGCCCGCCCCGGCGCCGCGCGGCGCCGTGCGCCTGCGCCTCGAGAGCCGCGACCACGCCGTCGACATCGTCGGGCCCAATGCCTGCGAGATCCTCGACCGCGACGCGGTCGCCGCGCTGGTGGCGCGCATCGGCCCGGACGTGCTGCGCGCCGACGCCGACCCCGCGATCGCCGCCGCGCGCATCGCGCGCAGCGAGGCGTCGATCGGCCAGCTGCTGATGGACCAGTCGGTCATCGCGGGGATCGGGAACATCTACCGCACCGAGGTGCTCTGGCGCTGCGGCGTGCATCCCTCGATCCCCGGGCATC
>VGDA01000254.1 GCA_016869915.1 Alphaproteobacteria bacterium | reverse complement strand
TCTGAGATAGGTTCCGACGCTTCAGGTGTCAAGCGTCCGGGCGGCGTAATTTTTCAAGGAGGAAGGCGGAGAACTCCTCGGGGGCCTCGAAGGGCCAGAGATGCCCGCGTCCGGCGACGGTCCGGAACTCGACCCACGGCATCCTGGCGGCCGCGGGCGCCATCATCATCGTCACCCAGTCGCATTCGGGCCAGGGCGATGGATCGCCGCCGACAAGGCAGGTGGGATGGATGTCCGGCACCTCGCCGAGGCGGGGGAGGAGGATCGGCTGCCCCCAGAGCGCGAAGATCGTCGCCTCCGTCTCGGGCGCGCAGGCGAGTTCCAGGCCGTCCGCGGCCGGACGGAGCGTGGCGTGCGCGACGGACTCCAGCATCCCGGGCGCGAAGGCGGCGAAGGGCCCGCGACCTTGCAGCGCCTCGGCATAGGCCTGCGCCGAGCGCCAGGCGCGCCGGCGCCGGCGCGTGCGCGCGACAAGGTCGGCGGTGCGGCGCGTGCACTCCGCGAAGAGCGGCTGCCCCTGCTCGGGGAAGACGGGCGGCTCGACCAGCACCTGCCAGGCGATAGGCAGGTCGCGGTAGCGGTCCGGCATGGCGATGGCGAGCCGGAGGATCGAGGCGGCGGAGAGCGAGTGCGCCACGTGGGCGATGCGCCGTCCGGGGCGCGCGGCCGCCACGGCGGCGATCGCCCCCGCGGCGTCGCGCGCCAGGTCGTCCGCCCCGAGGCCGCCATCCGCTGGCGGCTGCGAGCCGCCATGGCCGCGATGGTCGTAGGCGAAGACGTCGGCGTCGCGAGCTAGCTCGCGCAGGATCGGCAGGTAGGCGCCCGCCGCGAAGCCGTTGCAGTGGCCGAGCAGCAGCGGCGGCGCATCGCGCGCGCCCGCGCGCATCCGGTAGAGGCGCAGCGCCTGGCCCGGCGCGCCATCGATCCACGCCTCCTCCGCGTCCTCGGCGGGGATCGACAGGAACGAGGTCATCTTTCCGCGTCGCGTCGCGCGCGCGCCGCCTCGCCGAAGCCACGCATGACGCCGCCGGAGAGCGGATCGTCGAGCATCCACTCGGGATGCCATTGCACGCCGATGGCGAAGCCCGTCGCGCCTTCGACGCGCACGGCCTCGATCGTGCCGTCGGGTGCCGTTGCCTCGACGGCGAGGCCGGGCGCGAGCGCGTCGATGGCCTGGCCGTGCAGCGAGTTCACGCGTGCCGTGCGCGCGCCGCCGGCGATCCGCGACAGCGCGCCGCCGGCGAGGAGCGCGACGTCGTGGGCCGGCGCATAGCGCACGGCCATCGGCGGGTGCGCCGGCGCGCGATGGTCGATGCGGCCCGGCAGTTCCTCGACATGCTGGAGGAGCGTGCCGCCGAGCGCGACGTTGAGTTCCTGGTGGCCGCGGCATATCGCCAGGAGCGGCAGGCCCGCGGCGAGCGCGCCGCGGACGAGCGGCAGGGTCGTGGCGTCGCGCCGTGCGTCGAGCAGCGTGTCTGGACGCGGCGCGTGGCCGCCGTAGCGCGAGGGCTCGACATTGGACGGGCTGCCCGTCAGCAGCAGCCCGTCGAGGCGCGCGAGGATCGCCCCGCCATCCAGCTCGGCGCCGAGCGACGGCAGGATGACCGGCAGGCCGCCGATGGCGGCTACCGCGCGGACATAGGGATCGCCCGCGGCGTGGAAGTCGTGGCGCAGCGACAGGACGCAGGCCGAGATTCCGATGAGGGGTGGGCTGGACACGCGCTCTACCTTTTCGCGACCGCCGGCGCGGCCGGATCAGTTGCCTTGCGGGAATTCCTCGCGGAACAGGAACAGGCCGGGATCGACCACGCCGCCCGTCTCGATCTCCGACAGCGTGACGCGCGTCGTCGCGCCCTGCGCGTCGGCGACGATCCAGCCCGAGAGGCGGAACGGGCGCTCCGAGAAGACGAGGGTGAGGCTGCCGGCGCGCGGGTCGGAGGCCTGCACGACGGCGATGCGCAGCACGCCGGGCCCGCGCTCGACCGCGACGGGCGTGACCTCGCCGGAGAGCTCGACGCGCTCGCGCAGCAGGACGGCGAGCGGCGTCGACGACATCAGGATGTAGCTCGTCTGCCGGAGCTCGCGGTCGTGCTGGATGATCTGGCCGCGGGCCGCGATGATCAGCAGCGGCGAGGGCGGCGCATAGTCGAGGCGCAGCCTCCCCGGGCGATGCAGGTGGAGCCTGCCCTCCGCCACGGCGCCCCGGTCCGAGACCTGCAGGAAGCGCGCCGTGAGCGTGCGCAGCGAGTCGAGATGGGCCTCGGCGCGCGCGACGTCCCCGCGGTCCTCGCTGGAGAGGGACGTCGCGCCCCGCTGCGCGGGCGAGGCGGCCGGCGTCGCGATCGCGGCGAAGCCGGCGAGGAGGATGGCGCGCCTTCGGGTCATGCGCGCCGGACCCTAGGCCCCGATCACTGCGTCGGCAAGGCGCGTGCCTCGGCGCGCGTGCGCCACAGCGAGTAGAGCACGCCGCCCGCGATCAGGCCGAAGGTCGTGCCGAGCGAGATCCAGGCCGGCATCTTGCCGAAGATGTTCACCGCGAAGATCTTGCAGCCGATGAACACGAGGACCAGCGCCAGCGCGTATTTCAGGTAGCGGAAGCGGTGGATCATCGCGGCGAGCGCGAAATAGAGCGCGCGCAGCCCGAGGATGGCGAAGATGTTCGAGGTGTAGACCAGGAACGGCTCCTGCGTGATCGCGAAGATCGCGGGCACCGAGTCGACGGCGAAGACCAGGTCCACCGCCTCGACCAGCACGAGGCAGAGGAACAGGGGCGTCGCCGCCCAGGCGAGCTTGCCCGTCGCGAGGTCCCGCTCGCGCACCCAGAAGCGCTCGCCATGGAAGCCATCCGTGACGCGCAGGTGGCGGCGCAGGAAGCCGAGGAGCGGGTTGTCGCCGACCCCGCCCTCCTTGTCCGCCATCCAGAGCATCTTCAGGCCGGTGAAGAGCAGGAAGGCGCCGAAGAGATAGAGGACCCAGCTGAACTGGCTGACAAGCGCCGCGCCCATCGCGATCATCGCGCCGCGCATCGCGATCACGCCGAGGATGCCCCAGAAAAGCACGCGGTGCTGGTACTTCCGGGGCACCGCGAAGTACCCGAAGATCATCGAGATGGCGAAGACGTTGTCGAGGGACAGCGACCACTCGACCATGAAGCCCGTGTAGTACTCGAGGCCCGCCTGCGGGCCCATCGTCCACCACACCCAGCCGCCGAAGGCGACGGCCAGCGCGAAGTAGAAGGACGAGAGCACGACGCTCTCGCCAACCCCGATCTCCTTCTGGTCCTTGTGCAGGACGCCGAGGTCGAGCGCGAGGACCGCGGCCACGATCGTCAGGAAGACGGTCCACATCCAGACAGGCTGGCCGAGGAAGTCGTCGAACAGGAAGGAGAGCGCTGAGGCGTCCATGCGGGTCCCTTTCGATTGTCGGTCGGCTTTCCGACATCGCGGCGGCGCGACGAAGCGCGCCATCCGCCAGAGGGACCCGGAAACCGGCGGCACAGGTAGTGGCCGCGCGGCGAGGCGCAAGCCCCCCGGGCTCCCCGAAACCGCGCGATGTCCGGTCGGCGACGGCGATTGTCACGCGGGGCCATGCCGGGCTGAAATGCCGCGCAGATGCGATCGCTGCCGACGGCCATCCTCCTCGCCATGCTCGCCTGGGCCTCTCCTGCCCCCGGGGACGAGGCCCTGCGCGGCTGGGCGCAGGCGCAGCGCGTGCCGGCCGGCGCCATCCTCGTGCTGCCCGCTCCGGATGGGGACGAGGCGGCCGCGCTCGCCGCCGCCATCGTGCCCGACCTGCTGCGCCACCTGTCGAGCTTCTCGCTCTCCGCCCCGCTTTCCGAACCGGCGGTGCGGCGCCTGGATGCCCTGCCGGTGGGCATGGACATGCCCGCGCCGGCCATCCTGCATGCCCTCTTATCGCCCCTCGCCCTGGTCACGACGCGCGTCGACGGGCCGCCAGCCTCGCCGCGCGGGCGCGCGGCGCGCAGCGCGACCGTCGTCGTCGAGGCGTACCACGCGGGCGGCGGGTCGCGCGCCGAGCTCGCCGCCAGCGTCGCCCTCGAGGGGCCGGCGGCGATGGCGGAGCTCTTCCGCGTGCTGGCGCCGCGCTGGCGCCGCCATGCCGTGATCGCCGCGGGCACGGCCGGGCTCGCGCGCGCCGGCGGCGACGTGCAGCGCCTGCGCGCGCTGCAGGGCTTCGTCGCGCAGGAGATCCGGATCTCCGGACCGGGCGAGGAGGATGCCGCGCCGCTCGAGGCGTTGCGCGCGGCCATCGAGGAGGCGCTGCGGCGCCAGCCACGACGATGAGCGCCGGTCGTCGCAGCTTCCTCGCTGCCGCCGCCACCGCCGCCCTCGCCCCCGGCCTTGCGCGCGGGAACGCCGCCGCGCTGTCGCTGGTCGCCGGCCAGCCGCGCGCCGCCGCTTCGCCGGCCCGCGCGCGCATGGTCGTCGCCGACTTCCTCGATCCCCAGGCGCTCGGCCTTGGCCAAGCGCTTGCGGCGTTCCAGCAGAAGGACATCCTCGGCGTCGCCGCGGCGCCTGAGCAGGAGCAGGAGAACCAGGTCGCGCTGCCCGTGCTGGCCGGCCCCGCGCGCGCGCGCCTTGCCGACGCGCTCGCGCGCGAGCAGCACCGCGCGGCGCTGCGCCTCCTCGCCGACAGCCAGGCGCGCCTCGCGCTGTGGGGCCGCGTCGAGGCGCTCGGCGACGCGCTGCTCCTGCACGCGTCGGTCACGCTCGCGCCCGCGACGGAGAGCCCCGAACTCGTGCTGCGCGTGGCGGTGAACGGCGAGCCCGTCTCCGACCTCGCCGCGGAGCTGGGCTGGACGCGCATCGACTTCCCGCCCCTGGCGCTGCGCCGCGCGCAGTTCTTCGACAGGATCCTCCTCGCGGGCGCCTCGGGCGTCGAGCTGCGCGCCGCGCCCGAGGCGCGCGCGGCGGTGATGCGCAGCGCGGCGCCGGGCGAGGCCCTCAGGCTGCGTGACATGCGCGGGGCCTGGTACGTCGTCGGCGACGCGAAGACCCCGACCTTCCTGGACGCGGCCCCTCGCCGCGGCCTCGCCGCGGCCTTCCGCATGGTGCCCGCGCGCGTGGCGCCGGCGCCCGGCGAGCGCGCGCGCAGTGTGCCCGACCCACGCGCAGCCGCGGACCTCGCCCTCGACCCGCAGCGCCCCGTGCGCGTCGTAGCGCAGCGCGTCGCCGAAGGCGCCTCGTGGCTGCAGGTGGAGAGCGGCGGGCGCCGGGGCTGGCTCGCGCAGGCCACGGCAGCGGCGATGCCGGAGCTTCCGGCGGCGCATCTCGCGCTCGGGCTCTTCGCGGCCATGTCGGGCGACGCAGCCGCCGCCCGGCACCTCGATGCCTTCCTGCGCAGGCCCGCCTCGGAGCGCGCGCCGGTGGCATCGGCCGCCGCGCTGCAGGCGCTCGCGATGGTCACGCTGCGCGAAGGGCCGGATGGCGCGCGCCGCCCGGCCGGCATGGCGCTCCTCGACCGCGCCGCCGCCCAGACGCCGCGCGATCCCTCCGTGCTCGCGCTGCGCGCGGTGGCGCGCATCGGCGCCGGCCGCGCGCTAGCCGCCGTGGAGGACCTGGAGGCGGCCCTCGCCCTCGACCCGACCTGGGGGCGCGCCCGCGCGCTGGTCGGCGCGTTGCGTCGCGCCGGGGACCAGGGGCCGCCGCGCGTCGCCGAGGCGCTGGGCCTGCGAAATGCCGACGTGCGCCGCAAGCTCGACGCGCTGCATGCGCGCGCTGGCGGCGGCGCCGCGCCCGCCGAGGGCGGGCGCAGGCTGGTCGACGACATGCAGCGCCTC
>VGDA01000253.1 GCA_016869915.1 Alphaproteobacteria bacterium | reverse complement strand
TCGAAGGCGTTGCCGCCCTCGCGCAGGACCTGCGCCCCGGCCTGCGCCGCCAGCGGATGGGCCGCGGCGACGACGCCGTGGACAGATGCGATGCGCGGGCGCTTGCCGTTCATGGTGCCCCCCCGGGAATGGCCTTGCAGTGGTGGATCTGAATATGCGCGCGGTGGCGGCGCAAGGCCTTCGTCGCTGTCGCGGGACCTTCCTGCCGCCGCGCGGGCGCGCTAGCGTCGCCGAGGCTTGCACTTCGGGAGATCGCAATGAGACGCCGCCTGTTCCTGGGCGCGGGGGCCACGCTGGCCGCCGCGCCCTTTGCCGCCACCGCGCAGCATGCGGGGCATGGGCCGGCGCTGCGCCCCGCGCCGTCCTCGCCGCATCCCTTCCACAACCTCTTCCAGGGCGGCGCGCCGCACCACCTGACGCCGGACCAGCGCGCCCAGCGCGTCTCGGCGAGCCCGGCCCCCGCCGGCACGCCAGGCCGCTGGGTCGCGCGCGCCGACATGCCCATCCCGCGCAGCGAGATGGCATGGGCGACCGCGTGGAACGGGCGGATGCATGTCGTCGGCGGCTACGGCGAGGGCCAGGTCAACCGCGCCTACCACACCGTCTACGACCCGGCGTCGGATTCCTGGCTCGACGCGGCGCCGCTGCCGCGCGGCGCCAACCACGTCGCGGTGGCGGCCGATGCCGGGCGCGTCTACGCGCTGGGCGGCTTCATCGAGCAGAACCGGCGCTGCGACGACAAGGCCTTCGCCTACGAGGTCGCGGAGGACCGCTGGCGCGAGATCGCGCCCCTGCCGCGCCCGCGCGGCGCGGCCGCCGCGGTCGTGCTCGCCGGCAAGCTGCACCTGATCGGCGGCGCCACCGACCCCGCGCAGGAGCGGGCGAGCATCGGCTGGCACGAGGTCTACGACCCGGCGACGGACCGGTGGGAGATCCGCAAGGCGCTGCCCGGCGCGCGCGACCATGTCGGCTGCGTCGCCGATGGCGGCCTGATCCACGTCGTCGGCGGCCGCTTCAACACGTTCCAGTACAACACCGGCCTGCACCACGTGTACCTGCCGCAGCGCGACACCTGGGAAGAGCGCGCGCCGCTGCCGACCCCGCGCTCCGGCCACGGCATGGTTGTGCATCGCGGCCGCTTCTTCTGCATGGGCGGCGAGGGCGGCATCATCGAGCGGGGCCAGACCCGCGAGGCCAAGGTCTTCGGCCAGATGGAGAGCTACGACCCCGCCAGCGACGCCTGGCAGAGCCACGCGCCGATGACCACGCCGCGCCACGCGGTGGCGGCTGTCTCCATCGGCGACTGGATCTACGTGGCGGGGGGAGGCGCCGTGCTCGGCGGCGCCGTGCAGTCGGCGATCCACGAGGCCTTCACGCTCGGGTGACGGCGCCGCGGGAGCGACGGATGGAAAGCGAGGAGACGATGTCCCAGGCCTATTCCCCGGCGCAGCGCGCCCTCCACTGGGCGATCGCCGCCGCGGTCGTCGTCCTCGTGCCGGTCGGCCTCGCCATGACGGCGCGCGGCAACGCGGGCGTATGGGACGGCGTCACCAACGCGCTCTACTCCTGGCACAAGGCGATCGGCTTCACGGTCCTCCTCGCGATGGCGGCGCGCATCGTCCTGCGCCTGCGCCTCGGCGTGCCGGCCTACCCGCAGGGCTTCCCCCCGCGCTTCGCCTCCTTCGCGCGCTGGTTCCATCGCCTGCTCTACGCGCTGCTCGTCGCCGTGCCGCTGCTCGGCTGGGCGGGCGTGACGGCCTTCCCGGCGCTCGTCACGGTAGGCGGGATGCACCTCCCGCCGATGCCCTTCGTGCCCGTCGACCAGGCCCTCTCGAAGAAGCTCTTCGCCGTCCACGGGACGCTGGCGCTGGCGCTCGCCGCCCTCGCGCTCGTGCATGTCGCGGGGCAGGTCGCGCATGTCCTGCTTTGGCGGCATCCCGTGGTCGCGCGGATGTGGCCGCGCGGATGACCAGGCGCGCGCGAAGCCTGCCGTGACCGCCGGCATTCCCGTCCACCCGGCCCGCGACGCGCTCGCGGGCGAGTTGCATGCGCGGCCGCCTCTGCCGATCGCCGCGCCGTCGACGATCAGCCGCCTCGCGATGCTGCGCGAGCCCGGCGCGGACCGCATGGCCGCGATCTCGCATCTCGGCGCGCTGTGCCTGCGCTACGGCGTCACGCCGCCGGCGGCGGGCGCCGACTTCGCCTATGTCGACTTCGGCGCCTTCGCGCTGCGCTACGAGCGCCACACCGAGTTCGACGGCTGGACGTTCCTGCGCGAGGGCATCGCTTCGGATCCCTTCGCGCGCACCGCGCTCGAGGTCGTGCCGAAGGACTGGCTCGCGGGCCTGCCCGGAAGGGCCCTGGTCGTCGCGCATGTCGCCGTCGAGAAGCTCGTCGATCCGCGCGAATCGCAGGAGCCGCCGGCCTGCTTCGTGCCCGAGCATCTCGCGGGTTCGTCGCTGTGGTCCGGCGCGGCGACGGCGTGGACGGATTTCCGCCCTGGCCCCGATGGCTTCTCGCGGATCCTGCTGCGGGCCCATGCGATCAGCCCGGCGCTGACCGGGCGGCTCGCCCAGGCGACATGGGAGATCGAGACCTATCGCATGCTGGCGCTGCTCGGCCTGCCGCAGGCGCGTGCCTGCTCGCCCGAGCTCGCGCGGGCGTCGGCGGACCTCTCGGCGATCGCGGCGCGGCTGCCTGGCCTCGACACGCACGAGGCCGAGCGCGGCGCGCTGGGCGAACTCGCCGCGCTGGCGACGACGATCGAGCGCATGGCGGCCGAGACGGCGGATCGCTTCGGCGCCTCGCGCGCCTACCACGTGCTGGTCGGGCGGCGCCTCGCGATGCTGCGCGAGGAGCGGCTGCGCGGCCTGCCGACCCTCGCCGAATACCTCGAGCGGCGGCTCGATCCCGCGATGGCGACGGTCGAGGCGGCCGGCGCGCGCATCGCCGCGCTGTCGACGCGCTGCGGGCGCGCCGTGGACCTGCTGCGCGCGCGCGTCGCGGTGGCGCAGGAGGCGCAGAGCCAGAAGCTCCTCGAGGCCGTGGCGGAGACGTCGCGCGCCCAGTTGCGCCTGCAGCAGACGGTCGAGGGCCTCTCCGTCGCCGGCATCTCCTACTACGTGCTGACGCTCGCTGGCTATGCGCTGAGGCCATTGTCCTGGGCCGACGGCGTCCGGGCCGAGGCCGTCGTCGCGCTGCTCGTGCCGTTCGTCGTCGCGCTGGTCTGGCTGCGCGTTCGGCGCATGCGCCGCTGAGCGGCGCGCGCGTCAGCCGCCCTTGGCGGCGCGCTCGCGCGCCTGGCTCTCGATCGCCGCGACATAGGCGCGGTTCCATGCCGGCAGCATGACGACCTCGTTGAGGTTTACGTGGCGCGGCAGCCGCGCGGCGTAGAGCATCATGTCCGCGACGTCCTCGGGCCTGAGCATGCGGTCGAGCTCCTGCTGCGTCAGCGGGATCGGGCGGTTGCGCAGGATCGGCGTCGCGATCTCGCCCGGGCAGATCACCATCGAGCGGATGCCGTTGACGCATTCCGACATGTTGAGCTGGTGGCTCATCGCGACCATGCCGTGCTTGGCGGCGGTGTAGCCGGGGCCCGAGAGCAGGCTCACCCAGCGCCCGGCGCCCGACGCGGTGTGGATCAGGATGCCGTCGGCCTGCGCGCGCATCGCGGGCAGCACGGCATGCGCGCAGTACATCGCGCTGGTCAGGTTGGCGTCGATCACGAGGCCGATCGTGTCGGCGTCGAGGTCTTTCCACGATCGGTTGGGCACGTTGAGCCCGGCGTTGTTGACCAGGACGTCGATGCGGCCCGCCTCCGCGAGGATCTCCGCCGCGATGCGGTAGGGCTCCTGCCGGCGCGCAAGGTCGCCCGGCTTCGTCGCCGCCGCGCCGCCCGCCGCCGCGATGCGCCCCGCCACGTCCTCGAGCGGCGCGGCACGCCTGCCGGTGAGGAAGACGCGCGCGCCCGCGGCCGCGAAACGCAGCGCTGCCGATTCGCCGACGCCGCTCCCGGCGCCCGTGACCCAGACGACCTTGCCCGCGAGATCCGCCATGCTTCCCTCCCCGCGCGCGACGGCGCGCCGAGGGACATCTTCACCCGGCGGCGACCACCCTGTCGCGCCCGCCATTCTTGGCCTGGTAGAGCGCCTCGTCGGCGCGCCTGAGCGCCTGCGCCAGCTCCTCGCTCGGCGCGAGCGCGGCGAGGCCGATCGAGCAGGTGACGCGCAGGGACATGCCGCCGCCGACGTCGATCTCCTCCTGCGCGAGGCGTGCGCGGATGTCCTCGGCGACGCCGAGCGCGACCTCGCGCGAGGCCCCCGGCAGGCCGACGACGAATTCCTCGCCTCCCCAGCGCAGCGCGATGTCGGTCGAGCGCACGCGGCCCGATACCAGCCGCGCGAAGCCCGCGATCACCGCGTCGCCCGCGTCGTGTCCATGGGTGTCGTTGACGGACTTGAAGCGGTCGATGTCGCAGACGAGGACGGCCGAGGGCGGGCTGTCCGGGCCCGCGCGTCGCAGGCGCTCGGCAAGCAGCCCTTCCGCGTTGCGGTTGAGCAGGCCCGTGAGCTTGTCGCGCGTCGCCGCGCGCTGCAGCGCCTCGAGGCGCGCGCTGCGCGACAGCACGGCGCCGAACAGGCCCGCCATCGAGCGGAAGGCCTCGACGCCCACGCGGTCGAAGTATTCCTCGACGCGCGCGTAGAGCAAGAGGATGCCGCGCTGCTCGTCGACGGAGGATTCGAGCGGCAGCGCCATGACGCTGCGGATGCCGTATTGCCGCGAGGCGTCGCGCCAGGGCGAGAAGGGGGAGTTCGGGTTCACCGCGAAGGGCGGGACGTGCTCGCCCCGCAGCGCGCGGAACGCCGGCCCGACCGAGGTCAGCATGGTGCGCCGGATCTCGAGGCTCTGCGCGTAGTCCCTGGCGACGCCGGCGGCGACCTGCGGCCTGATCTCGTCCGTGCCCGCGTCGCCGAACCAGGTCCATGCCAGGACGATGTTGGGCACGCGCTGCGTGAGGTCGGAGCAGAACTGGTCGAGCGCCTCGCGCGCCGGCGGCCCGTCGAGCAGGAAGCGCGCGCTGTACAGCAGCGCCGCCGTGATGGTCAGCAGTTCCTCCTGCGAGGCGAATTCGGATCTCGACACGCGCTGGCCCGTCCCGTCTTCCCGGCCGGTGAAATATCGGCTCCGCGATGTCTAGCACGGGTTAGTCTCCGGCGCGTTGACGGGCCTGCGACGGGGAGCGGGGAGCGTGATGCAGCCGACGCCGGTGGCGGGAGCCTGTGCCTGGACGGGCGACGAGATGCGTGCGCGCGGCGACTGGCTCGTGCGCCTTGGCGAGGACGATGTCGCGGAGGTCGAGGCCGCGCTCGCCATGGCGCTGGCCGGGGGGCGCGACATCGCGGCTCTTCGCGCGCGGGACTTCCCGCTGCCGACGCTGGGGCCGCGGCTGCTCGCCTGGCGCCACGAGATCCTCGACGGGCGGGGCTTCGTGCAGCTGCGGGGCCTGCCCGTGCATCGCTGGACGATGCGCGAGGCGGCGACCGCCTGGTTCGGGCTCGGCGCCCATCTCGGCCGTGCCGTGACGCAGAACGCGAGCGGCCACGTCCTCGGCCATGTGCGCGACCTCGGCCTCGACGCGGCCGACCCGAACGTCCGCGTCTACCAGACGACGGCGCGGCAGAACTTCCACACGGATTCCTGCGACATCGTCGGGCTGCTCTGCCTGCGCACCGCGCGCAGCGGCGGCCTGTCCTGCATCGTCTCCTCGGCGGCGATCCACAACGCGATGCTGGCGAGGCGCCCGGACCTCGTC
>VGDA01000252.1 GCA_016869915.1 Alphaproteobacteria bacterium | reverse complement strand
CGGCGAGCGACGCTGCGCGCAAGGCGGGGCTCGAGGTCAGCGAGGCGACGCGCGCCAATCTCGGCCACCTGGGGATCGTCCTCGATGAATGAGGACCTTCTGCGCGTCGAGGACGTCGCCATCGAGTTCTGCATCCACGACAGCGTGGTGCGCGCGGTCGACGGCGTGGGCTTCCGGGTCCGGCCCGGCTCGACCGTGGCAATCGTCGGCGAGTCCGGCTCGGGCAAGTCCGTCGTCAGCCAGGCCATCCTCGGCATCCTGCCGAAGACGGCGCGCATCGCGCAGGGACGCATCCTCTTCGCCGACCCGCGGGCGCCGGGCGGGTCGATCGACATCGCGACGCTCGACCCGCGCGGCGAGCGCATGCGCAAGCTGCGCGCCGCGGGGATCTCGATCGTCTTCCAGGAGCCGATGACGTCGCTCTCGCCCGTCCATACCGTGGGCGACCAGGTGGGCGAGGCGCTGGCGCTGCACGAGAAGCTGCCGCCGGCCGAGCTCGCGGCGCGCGTCGAGGACATGCTTGCGCGCGTCGGCTTCCCCGACCCGCGCAAGGCGGCGGCGAGCTATCCCTTCGAGCTCTCGGGCGGGCTGCGCCAGCGCGCGGTGATCGCGATGGCGCTGATCTGCCGGCCATCGCTGGTGATCGCCGACGAACCCACGACCGCGCTCGACGTCACGATCCAGGCGCAGATCCTGAAGCTGCTGAAGGACCTGCAGTCCAGCCTGGGCATGGCGGTGATGCTCATCACCCACGACCTCGGCGTGGTCGCGAACATGGCCGACGAGGTGGTCGTCATGTATCGCGGGCGCGTGATGGAGTCGGGCACGCGCGACGACCTGCTGCGCAGCCCGCGCCATCCCTACCTGAAGGCGCTGCTGCGCGCGGTGCCGCGCTTCGACATGAAGCCCGACGAGCGGCTGACGCCGCTGCGCGAGATCCGGCCGGAGACCGGCCACCTGCTGGCCGCGCGCGAGGAATGGCCGGCCGGGGCCGACGAGGCCGGGCCGCTGCTTCGCGTCGAGGGCCTCACGCGCAGCTTCCTCGTGCGCAAGGGCGGCTTCTTCGAGAAGCGCACCGAGACGCGCTTCCTCGCCGTCGACGACGTCAGCTTCGAGCTGCGCCGCGGCGAATGCCTTGGCCTCGTCGGCGAATCCGGCTGCGGCAAGACCACCGTCTCGAAGATGGTGCTGCGCGCGCTGTCGCCCGATGCCGGCAAGGTCCTGTTCAACGACCGCGGCCGCGTGCGCGACGTCCACGCCATGGGGCCGGACGAGCTCTTCGCCTTCCGCCGGCGCATCCAGTTCATCTTCCAGGACCCCTATTCCTCCCTCAACCCGCGCATGACCGTGGCGGAGAGCATCGGCGAGCCGCTCGTGATCCACCGCATCGGCGACGAGGCGTGGCGGCGCGAGATGATCGCCGAGCTGATGAAGCTCGTCGGCCTCGACGCGCGCTGGGCGGGGCGCTACCCGCATTCCTTCTCGGGCGGCCAGCGCCAGCGCATCGGCATCGCGCGCGCGCTCGCCCTCAAGCCCGACATCCTGCTCTGCGACGAGCCGGTCTCGGCGCTCGACGTCTCGATCCAGGCGCAGATCCTGAACCTGCTGAAGGACCTCAAGCAGCAGCTCGGCCTGACCTACCTCTTCGTGTCGCACAACCTCGCCGTCGTCGACTACATCGCCGACCGCATCGCCGTGATGTGCCGCGGCAGGCTCGTCGAGGTCGCGCCGCGCGAGGCGCTGTTCCAGCGTCCCGTGCATCCCTACACGCGCGCGCTGCTCGCCGCCGTGCCCGACCCCGACCCCGACCGGCGCCTAGACCTCGGCGCGCTGATGGAGGGACGCGCGTCCGTTCCCGCGGCCTGGCCGATGCCCTTCCGCCTCGACGGCACCGAGCAGGCCGGGCTCGTCGACCTCGGCGACGGCCATCGCGTGCGCGCGCTTCGCGGCGCCACCGCCGCGGACATCCTCTCGGGGCGCGCGGCATGAAGGCGCTCCTGCGCTCCCTCGCCCTCGCCCTCGCGGCGCTCGCGCTGCCGGCCCACGCCGGCGCGCAGTCCTTCGTCGAGCCGCCGTCGCTCGCAGCCGAGGTCGCCGCGGGGCGACTGCCGCAGGTCGACAGGAGGCTGCCCAGGGATCCGCTGGTCCATGCGCCGGGAGGCGGCTTCGAGCCGGGCCGCCATGGCGGCGAGCTGCGCGTCATCATGGGCCGCTCGCAGGACGTGCGCATGATGGCCGTCTACGGCTACGCGCGCCTGGTCGGCTACAGCCCGCGGCTCGAGCTCGAGCCCGACATCCTCGCCGGCGTCGACATCGTCGAGGACCGCATCTTCACCCTGCGCCTGCGCGAAGGGCATCGCTGGTCCGACGGCCACCCCTTCACCAGCGAGGATTTCCGCTACTGGTGGGAAGACGTCGCCGGCAACCGCCAGGTCTCGCCCTCCGGGCCGCCGCAGGTGATGCTGGTCGAGGGCAAGCCGCCCGCCGTCTCCTTCCCCGACGCGCGCACCGTGCGCTTCGCCTGGGACGGCCCGAATCCCGGCTTCCTGCCGGCGCTGGCCGGCGCCTCCCCGCTCTACATCTACCGCCCCGCGCACTACCTGCGGCAGTTCCACGAGCGCTACGCGGACCGCGCCAGGCTCGACGAGCGCGTGCGCGCCGAGCGCATGCGCGGCTGGTCGCAGCTGCACAACCGCCTCGACAACATGTACCGCAACGACAACCCGGACCTGCCGACGCTCGAGCCCTGGGTGCTCGCGACTCGGCCACCGGCCGAGCGCTTCGTGTTCCAGCGCAACCCGTATTTCCATCGCGTTGACGCCAACGGGCTGCAGCTGCCCTATGCCGACCGCGTCGCGATGGCGATCGCCGACGCCAAGCTGATCCCGCTGAAGGTCAACGCGGGCGAGGCCGACCTGCAGGCGCGCGGCCTCGCCTTCAACAACTACACCTTCCTCCGCCAGGCCGCGCGCGAGGGCAAGTTCGACGTCCGCCTGTGGAACACGGCGAAGGGGGCGCAGCTCGCGCTCTACCCCAACCTCAACACCGAGGACCCGGCCTGGCGCCGGCTCAACCGCGACCCGCGCTTCCGCCGCGCGCTGTCGCTGGCGATCAATCGCCGCGAGATCAACCAGGTCGTCTATTTCGGGCTCGCGCTCGAGGGCCACAACACGGTGCTGCCCTCCTCCGCGCTCTTCGACCCGAGGCTGCGCGCGGCGCCCTTCGACCTCGCGGAGGCCAACCGCCTGCTCGACGAGATCGGGCTGCGCCGCCAGCGCCCGCGCGGGCTGCGCATGCTGCCCGACGGCCGGCCGCTCGAGATCACGGTCGAGACCGCAGGCGAGGACACCGAGCAGACCGACGTGCTGCAGCTCGTCCACGATTCCTGGCTCGAGGCGGGCATCAAGCTCTTTATCAAGCCTTCGCAGCGCGAGTATTTCCGCAACCGCGTCTTCTCCGGCAAGTCGGTGATGACGATCTGGTCGGGGGTCGAGAACGGCCTCGCCGGCCCCTCGACCAATCCCGAGGAATTCGTCCCGACGAGCCAGCAGCAGCTGCAATGGCCGAGATGGGGACAGCACGCGGAGACCGCCGGCCGCTCGGGCGAGGCGGTCGACGACCCTGCGGCGCTCGAACTCGTGGCGCTGGAGCATGCCTGGCGCAAGTCGACGAGCGAGCTGGAGCGCTCGCGCGCGTGGCAGCGCATCCTCGAGATCCATGCCGAGCAGGTCTTCACCATCGGGCTGGTCGCCAACGTGCGCCAGCCGGTGGTCGTCTCGCTCCGCCTGCGCAACGTGCCGGACATCGGCGTCTACAACTGGGATCCCGGCGCGTTCTTCGGGATCTACCGCCCCGATTCCTTCTGGTTCGGCGAGCCGCGCGCGGCAGCCGCGCTGCGGCGCGAGTGAGGTCGCCATGATCGCCTATCTCGCCCGCCGCCTGCTGGTGATGGTCCCGACGCTGCTCGCGATCAGCGCCATCGTGTTCTTCATCATCCAGCTGCCGCCCGGCGACTACCTCTCGACCATGGTCGAGGAGCTCCTCGCGCAGGGCGAGAAGCCCGATGGCGAGCGCATCGCGATGCTGCGCGAGCAGTTCGGGCTCGACCGCACGCCGCTCGAGCAGTACCTGCACTGGGTCGCGGGGCTGGTGGTCGGCGACCTCGGCTGGTCCTTCGAGTACAACCTCCCGGTCTCGCAGGTCGTCGGCGAGAAGCTGGTGATGAGCTTCCTGCTCGCCTTCGCCGCGACTCTGCTCACCTACGCGATCGCCTTCCCGATCGGCATCTACTCCGCCGTGCGCCAGTACTCGCTGGGCGACTACGCGCTGACCTTCGTCGGCTTCATCGGGCTGGCGACGCCGAGCTTCCTGATCGCGCTCGTCGTGCTGCACTTCTCGAACGCCTGGTTCGGCACGCCGGTCGGCGGCCTCTACCACCCCGAATACGCCGATGCGCCGATGGGCTGGGCCAAGCTCGGCTCCGTGCTCTCGCATATCTGGATCCCGATCGTGATCATCGGCCTGTCCTCGACCGCGGAGATGATCCGCCAGCTGCGCGCCAACCTGCTCGACGAGCTGCAGCGGCCCTACGTCGTGACCGGCCGCGCCAAGGGCCTCACCGAGCGGCGGCTGCTGTTCAAGTACCCGCTGCGCATGGCGCTCAACCCCTTCATCGCCGACATCGGCTCGATCCTGCCCAAGCTGATCTCCGGCTCGGCCATCGTCGGCGTCGTGCTGTCGCTGCCGACCAACGGGCCGATGCTGCTGCGCGCGCTGCAGTCCAAGGACATGTACCTCGCCGGCTCCTTCCTGATGATCGAGGCGGTGCTGGTCGTGCTCGGGATCCTGGTCTCGGACATCGCGCTCGCGCTGCTCGATCCGCGCATCCGCCTTGGCGCGGGGTCCGAGAAATGACCGCGCCCCTTCCCCATCGCGTCGACGACCGGCCCTTCGACCCTCAGGAGGGCGACCGGCTCAGCCCCGAGCTCGAGCGCTACTACATGTCTTCGCAGTGGCGGATGGTGTGGCTGAAGCTGCACCGCCACCGCGTCGCCGTGGCCTCGGGCGTCGTGCTCGCGGCGCTCTACGTCATGATCGTCTTCGCGGAGTTCCTGTCGCCCTACGCGCCGAACACGCGCCACGTGGACCACATCTACGCACCGCCGCAATCGGTGCAGTTCTTCAACGAGGGCCGATTCATCGGGCCCTACGTGCTGGGATACGACCAGTCGCTCGACATGGACACGCTCAGGCGCGTCTACGAGCCGAACCCCGCGAAGGTCCACCGCCTGCGCTTCCTGTGCGAGGGCGACCCGTATCGTTTCTGGGGCCTCGTCCCGGCCTCGACCCACCTGGTCTGCCCGGCCGAGGGCGGGCATTTCTTCTGGCTCGGCACCGACCGCCTCGGGCGCGACATGCTGAGCCGGATCGTCCATGGCGCGCGCATCTCGCTCACGATCGGCGTCGTGGGCGTGGCCATCAGCTTCGCGCTCGGCATCGTGCTCGGCGGCCTCGCGGGCTACTATGGTGGCTGGATCGATGCCGCGATCACGCGCGTGATCGAGGTCATCCGCTCCTTCCCCAAGCTGCCGCTGTTCATGGCGCTCTCGGCCGCGCTGCCGATCTGGCTGCCGCCGATCTGGGTCTATTTCGGGATCACGCTGATCGTCGGCCTGATCGACTGGACCGGCCTCGCGCGCGCCGTGCGCGCCAAGCTGCTGGCGCTGCGCGAGGAGGATTTCTGCACCGCCGCCGTGCTGATGGGCGCGAGCCCGCGTCGCATCATCGGCAGGCACCTGCTGCCGAGCTTCATGAGCCAC
>VGDA01000251.1 GCA_016869915.1 Alphaproteobacteria bacterium | reverse complement strand
ATGTCCTGCTGGGTGGTCATCGTCGCGCGAAGCCCGGTCTCCTTCCCGAGCTCGGTCTCCGTCATCGCCGCCTCGCGGACGATGAAGACCGCGGCATGGCCGGTGTCGCCGTTCGCGGCGAGGCGATCCGATCCCCAGCGCCGGACGGTCTCCACCGGCGACACCGGCAGCTCGTGCTCGATGTTCGGCCTGCGCATCGGCGGCGCGTAGGTGCTGCGCAGCTCGACGCGCTCGACCGCGAGGCGCAGCACGCCCTTGTGCGAGAAGGTGATCGCCGGGAAGACCGGCGCGGGCGGCGTCTGGGTGCATGCCGCGAGGCCGGCGACGGCGATGCCGCCGGCGAGGAACTGGCGCCGCGCGGCGCCCTGGCTGGTGTTCATGGGCTGGCCTCCATCCCGGGTAGCGCCTGGAGCGCCGCGAGCGCGGCGTCGTCGAAATCGTAATGCGCGCTGCAGAACTCGCAAGTGACGCGCACCACGCCGTCCTGCTCCATGTCCGCGAGCTCCGCGCCGGGCAGGCACGCGAGCACGCCCTCGACGCGCGCGCGCGAGCAGCGGCAGGCATGGCGCAGCCTGGAGGGGCGGTAGATTCGCACGCCCTCGGCGAGGAAGAGCCGGTCGACGAGCTTCCAGCCCGGCAGGGCCGGATCGACGAGCTCGGCGTCGCGCGCGCTGCTCATCAGCACGAGCATGCGCCGCCAGAGGTCCTCGGCGTCCTCGTCGCCGGCGCCGAGCGGCAGGTCGATGTCGCGCCCCTCGGCCGAGCCCTGGGCGTCGCCCGGCGGCAGCGCCTGCACCATCAGCGCGCCGGCGCGCCAGGCGCCGCCCGCATCGCGCCGCGCCGCGACCTTGAGCCCGGCGCGGAACTGCTCGGACTGGTGGAAGTAGTGGTGCGCGCACTCGGCCAGCGTCGCGCCGGCGAGCTCCACGATGCCCTGGTAGCGTTCCATCTCCGCGCCCTGGTCGACCGTGAAGGCGAGGTAGCCGGCGCCGAAGAGGCGCGGCACCGAAGGCGCCGCGCCGCCCAGCGCCTCCACGCGCGCCGCGTCGAACTGGGCGTAGCCGCGCAGCGCGCCGCCCGTCGTCACGTCGGCGACCATCAGCCGCACGGGCCCGTCGCCCTTGACCTGGATCGTGAACACGCCCTCGTACTTGAGGGTCAGCGCCAGCGCCGCGCCGAGCGCGACGAGTTCCGCGAGCGCCTGGCCGACGACCGGCGGATAGGCGTGGCGGCCGACGATCTCGTCGACGGCGGGGCCGAGCCGCACCAGCCGCCCACGCACCGCGTCGACCTGGAAGGGCAGGACGATGTCGTCGCCCGGCAGGTCCGCGAGCGCGGTGCCCGCGATGGCCGCCTCGCGCGGCCGCGCGGCCTCAGGCATCGAGGTTCACGACCTTGAGGGCGTTCTCCTGGATGAAGTCGCGTCGCGGCTCCACGACCTCTCCCATCAGCGTCGCGAAGATGCCGTCGGCGTCCTCGACATGCGAGATGCGGACCTGCAGCAGGCGCCGCGCGGACGGATCGAGCGTGGTCTCCCAGAGCTGGTCCGGGTTCATCTCGCCGAGGCCCTTGTAGCGCTGGATGGAGACGCCCTTGCGGCCCATCTCCGCCACCGCGTCGAAGAGGCGCGTGGGTCCGGTCACGTGGATCGGCGCGGGCGGCTCGCCGCGCTCCGGCCGCGGCGGGTGGAGCTTCGCGAAGCGCCCGTAGACCTCCTGGAACTCGCCGGCCATCTCGACGAGGCGCCGCGCCTCGAGCGAGCCGGCGGACTGCATGTCGATCGTCGCGCGGTCGGTCTCGCCGCGCAGGCGGCGCTCGAAGACGAGGCTGCCGTCGCGTGCCTCGCCGGTCCAGCCGCGGTCGGTCTCCGGCGACAGCGCGTCGAGGCGGCGCGCGACCACGCGCGCGACCTCGCCGCCCTGGCGCGCGTCGCCCAGGATCGCCGGGTCGAGCGCGCCGAGGATCGCCGCCTGCTCGACCGCGTCGCGGTTGCCGGCGCGCCGCGCGAGCGGCGTGATCAGCGCGCGCGCCGCGCGCGCCTTCTCGACGATGCCGCGCAGGTCCGCGCCGGCGCGCTGCGCGCCGTCGCTGCCGACCAGCGTCGCGCCGTCGATGCCGCCGGCGATCAGGTGGTCCTCCAGCGCGCGCTCGTCCTTCAGGTAGACGGCCGACTTGCCGCGCGCCGCCTTGAACAGCGGCGGCTGGGCTATGTAGAGGAAGCCGCGCTCGATCAGCGGCCGCATCTGGCGGAAGAAGAACGTCAGCAGCAGCGTGCGGATATGCGAGCCGTCTACGTCCGCGTCGGTCATGATGATGATCTTGTGGTAGCGCGCCTTCTCGGGGTTGAAGTCCTCCCCGATGCTCGTGCCCAGCGCGGTGATCAGCGTGCCTATCTCGGCCGAGGACAGCATCTTGTCCTGGCGCGCGCGCTCGACGTTCAGGATCTTGCCCTTGATCGGCAGGATCGCCTGGAAGGCGCGGTTGCGGCCCTGCTTCGCCGAGCCGCCCGCGGAATCGCCCTCGACGATGAAGATCTCGGCCTTGCCCGCGTCGCGCTCCTGGCAGTCGGCGAGCTTGCCGGGCAGCGAGGCGAGGTCGAGCGCGCCCTTGCGCCGCGTGAGGTCGCGGGCCTTGCGCGCCGCCTCGCGCGCCACCGCCGCGTCGATCACCTTCTGCACGACCCGGCCCGCCTCCGCGGGGTGGCGCGCGAACCATTCCTCGAGCTGCTCGTTGCAGATGTTCTCGACGACGGGACGCACCTCGGAGGAGACCAGCTTGTCCTTCGTCTGCGACGAGAACTTGGGGTCCGGCACCTTGCAGGACAGCACGCAGGTCAGGCCCTCGCGCGCATCCTCGCCGGAGATGGCGAGCTTCTCCTTGCGCTTGGACTGGTGCTCGTCGGCGAGCCGGTTGACCTGGCGCGTCAGCGCCGCGCGGAAGCCGGCGAGGTGCGTGCCGCCGTCGCGCTGCGGGATGTTGTTGGTGAAGCACAGCATCGTCTCGTGGAACGCGTCGGTCCACTCCATCGCGACCTCGACGGTGATGCCGTCGCGCGCGCCGGAGATCGCGATCGCCGGCTCGTGCAGCGGCTTGCGCGAGGCGTCGAGGTGCCGGACGAAGGCCGCGATGCCGCCCTCGTAGCGCATCTCGACCGTCTGCGGCTCGACGCTGCGCGCGTCGACGAGGACGAGGCGCACGCCGGAGTTCAGGAAGGCGAGCTCGCGCAGCCGGTGCTCGAGGGTGCGGAAGTCGAACTCCACGCGCGTGAAGGTCCCGCGCGACGGCTTGAAGCGCACGCGCGTGCCGCGGCGCCCGCCCGACTCGCCGACGACGGCGAGCGGCGCCTCGGGCTCGCCGTGGCGGAAGCGCATGAAGTGCTCGCGGCCCTCGCGCCAGATCGTCAGGTCGAGCGTCTCGGAGAGCGCGTTGACGACCGACACGCCGACGCCGTGCAGGCCGCCGGAGACCTTGTACGAGTTCTGGTCGAACTTACCGCCGGCATGGAGCTGGGTCATGATGACCTGCGCCGCCGACACGCCCTCCTCGCGGTGGATGTCGGTGGGGATGCCGCGCCCGTCGTCGGCGACCGAGACCGAGCCGTCGGGCTCGAGCCGCACCTCGATGTCGCGGCAATGCCCGGCCAGCGCCTCGTCGATCGCGTTGTCGACGACCTCGTAGACCATGTGGTGCAGGCCGGTGCCGTCGTCGGTGTCGCCGATGTACATGCCCGGGCGCTTGCGTACAGCGTCGAGGCCGCGCAGCACCTTGATGGATTCCGCGCCGTACTCGGCCGCGGCGTCGCTCGCCTGGATCGGATCGGTCATGCCCTTGCCACGCTGGAATCGAGGATGCGGAGGAACTGCGCGCGCCCGCGCAGCCCCTGGAACAGGTCTTCGTCGGTGCCGGTGAGCCAGGCCTGCGCGCCGAGCGCGAGGACCTCGTCGGCGAAGGCCGCGCGCCGCGCGCGGTCGAGATGCGCGACGACCTCGTCGAGCAGCAGGACCGGGGGCCGGCCGCGCTCGGCCGCCAGCGCGCGCGCGTTGGCGAGCACGATCGACAGCACGAGCGCCTTCTGCTCGCCGGTCGAGCCCTCCGCCGCGGCCATGTCCTTCTGCGCGAAGCGCACGCACAGGTCGCTGCGATGCGGGCCGTGGGAGGCACCGCCATGCGCGGCGTCGGCGCTGCGCGCGGCGGCGAGCGCGGCGCGCAGCCGCTCCTCGGCGTCGAGCGCGGGCATCGCGCGCAGCATGCGGTCGCTGTCGCCCTCGAGGGCGAGGCGCGCTGCAGGGAAGGGGCCGCCGCCCGCGGCGGCCGCGGCGTCGAGCCGCGCGGCGATCGCCGCGCGCGTCGCGGCGACTGCGATGCCGTGGCGCGCCATGCCGTCCTCGAGCGCGGCGAGCCAGGAATCGTCGGCCTTGCCCTCGGCCAGCAGCCGCGCGCGCTCGCGCAGGCAATGCTCGTAGGCGGCGAGCTCGGCGGCGTGGCCCGGCGCGAAGCCGAGCACGAGCCGGTCGAGGAAGCGGCGCCGGCCGGACGGGCCGTCGAGGAAGAGCCGGTCCTGATCGGGCGTCGCCCAGGCGATGGCGAGGCGCTCGGCCAGGGCCTTCTGCCCGCGCGCCGGGCGCCCGTCGATGCGCACGACGCGCCGCTCGCCACCCTCGGGGTCCTGGCCGGTGCCGATGTCCATCGTGCCGTCGGCGCACGCGACCTGCGCGGCGATCGACCATGGGCGCGTGGCGGCGCCGTCGCGCGGCCGCCGCGCCAATTCCGCCGGCGCGGCGCGGCGCAGGCCGCGGC
Source organism: Alphaproteobacteria bacterium (assembly GCA_016869915.1). GTDB lineage: Bacteria > Pseudomonadota > Alphaproteobacteria > CACIAM-22H2 > CACIAM-22H2 > CAIOSQ01. Next base: position 1,037 of record VGDA01000251.1, on the reverse strand, counting down.
CAGGCGCCAGCATCGAGACCGCCTCGAGCAGCGCGGTCTTGCCCGCGCCATTGGGGCCGCAGAGCACGACCGGGCCGGCCTCTGGATCGACGCGCAGCCGGTCGTAGCAGCGGAACGCGTCGAGCGTCAGCCGCAGCACGGCGTCCGCCGGGCGCGCACCCGGCTTCGCCTCCTCCGTCGCGCGCGCGACAGCGGCCATCAGCCTCACACGCGCATCGGCATGAGGACGTAGAGCGCGCTCTGGTCGGCGATGTCCTCGACCAGGGTCGGGGCGGCGGCGTCGGCCATGCGGAAGCGCGCGCCCTCGCCCTCGATCTGCTCGGCGATGTCGAGGAGGTAGCGCGCGTTGAAGCCGATCTCGATCGCCGCGCCGGAATAGCGCACCGCGATCTCCTCCTCGGCGGCGCCGGCATCGGGGCTCGACGCGGTGAGCGTGAGGAGGTTGCGGCCGAGCGAGAGCTTCACCGCGCGCGACTTGTCGGTCGAGATCGTCGCAACGCGGTCGACGGCGGCGGTGAACTCGGCGCGGTCGACCTCCATCACCTTGTCGTTCCCGGTCGGGATGACGCGCTCGTAGTCGGGGAAGGTGCCGTCGATCAGCTTCGAGGTGAGCGTCACGTCGCCGACGGCGAAGCGCACCTTCGAGGAGGACAGCGACACCTGCACCGGCGCGTCGGTCTCCGCGATCAGCTTGTGCAGCTCGATCACCGTCTTGCGCGGCAGGATGACGCCGGGGATCTCCTCGGCGCCCGCCGGCAGCGCCATCTCGACGCGCGCGAGGCGATGGCCGTCGGTCGCCACCGCGCGCAGCACGCGGATGCCGCCAGCTTGGCCGGCATGCAGGTAGATGCCGTTGAGGTAGTAGCGCGTCTCCTCGGTGGAGATCGCGAAGCGCGTGCGGTCGATCAGGCCCTTGAGCTCCGCGGAGGCGAGCTCGAATTGGTGCGGCAGCTCGCCGCCGGTCATGCGCGGGAAGTCGTCGGCGGGCAGGCTCGCGAGCGCGAAGCTCGAGCGTCCTGCGCGCAGGCTCACCTGGC
>VGDA01000250.1 GCA_016869915.1 Alphaproteobacteria bacterium | reverse complement strand
GTCCGAGGCGATGGGGCGGGAACTGCGAGGTCAGGGGCTCGATGTACGTCGTGTTGAGTTCCCGGGCCATGCGGATGCCATGCCAGGCGACCGCACGGGTCTGGCCCGCCTGCTGCCAGCCGGCGAAGGCCTGGGTATTGTGGCAACTCGTGCAATTGACCCCGAGCGCATCGGACATGTGCATCATCAGCGCGTAGGTGCCTTCGGTCGCGTGGATCGAGGCGCCGGCAGCGCCCGGCAGGGCCGCCGTCGGCTGGACGCGGATCGGCGCGGCACCGTGCAGATAGGCCGAGAAAGGATCGCCGGGAAGCGAGCTGAACGCCACCGCCGGGTTGGCCCGGTTCTGCTCGCCGGCACGGCTGCCTGCGTAGGTCGCCATCCTCGAAGCAGGCTCCGGCTTGAACCAGATGTTGGCTGGCACCGGGTTGCCCCTGTGGCACGTGTAGCAGGTGACGCCCGTGTCGGCGACATGCGACTTCCACTTGGTGTTCAGGTCGATCGTCATCTGGATCATGCGCCGGGCGACGATCTTCTGATAGGGCTTGTCCGAGGCGAGGTTGCCTTCCTCGTGGCAATAGGCGCAGCCCTGCTGGGGCGCCACCCATTCCGTGATCGCCGTCATGAAGCGCACGAACTCGTTCGAATCGAGGTCGCCAAGGACCTTGACGTTCTCGTAGACGGCCGACGACTTCTCGCCGCTCGCTTCGATCGATGGCTGCGCCTCCGGCAGGACGTTGGCGGCGCGCAGGCGGGCGACGTCGGCGGGAAACGCGACCTGGGCCATGCCCGTGCCGCGCAAGCCACCTTGCGTCGCCGCCACCGGCGGGAAGCCGAAGGCGAGCGCGACGAAGAACACCGCGGCGACCGCAGCCACCGCGCCAGTGACCTTGAGACCGAATCCGATCATCGCACCGCTCCGGGCAAGTTGGCCGGATCGACGGCCGGCAGGTAGGGCGGGTAGGCGGGAGCCACGTGATGCTTGACCGCCCAGAGGTACCAGTTGTCGACCACGGTCCCGGTCAGCAGGATGCCGATGCCGCCGGTCAGTGGGCACAGGACTGCGAACCACCACGCCCAGCGATGGATCGACTCCATCGTGGCGTTGAAGCCCATCGTCCAGCGCCAGAACAGCGCCGCGCGCTCCGAAGCCGTGCCGCGGTCGATGATCTGCTCGATCTCGCGCTCGCCGCCGAAGCGGCTGACCGCCAGGATCGTCGCGCCATGCATCGCGAAAAGCAGCGTCGATCCATAGAGGAACACGATCGAGAGCATGTGGAACGGGTTGTAGAAGAGGTTGCCGTATCGCAGCGAGAACGCGGCCGTCCAGTCGAGATGCGGGAAGATGCCGAACGGGACCGCCTCGCTCCAGCTGCCCATCAGCACCGGCCGGATGAAGCCGAGCACGAGGTAGAGCCAGATCGCGGCGGCGAAGGCCCACGCGACATGCGTGCCGAGCCCGAGCTGCCTTGCGCGCCGGTACATCCGCACCCACCACAGCAGGATCGAGGCGGTGAGGAAGAACCCGGCCATCAGCCACCAGCCGCCCTCGTTCAGCGGGGGCAGCCTGAGGCCATATTTCGGCGCGGGCGGCTCGAGGCCGAGCCAGAACAACTGGCGGACGAACTGGATCGGATCCCAGTTCACGCTCGCCAGCATGTTGAGCCCGATGATCTCGAAGGCGATGAAGCCGCAGGCGAGCGACGCCACGCCCAGCGGGCCAAGATAGATCGGTCCGATCTGGGCATTGCCGACGATGCCCATCAGATGCGCGAAGAAGGGCTTTCCGGAGCGGCTCCAGTTGCCCGCCGGCAACGCGATCCCGTCATGCGGGTGCGCGCGCGCCTGCACGCGGGTGAAGATGTTCTGGTATTCGATCCCCATGGTCGCCCCCTCAGCGCCAGACCGGAAGGTTGAGCCACCAGCCCCACCACTCCGGCCAGCCGCGTGTCCAGAACGGACCGCTGATGACGATGCAGATCGCGCTCCAGAAACCGGCGTTGAGCGCCAGGATGAGGCCGACGCGATGGATCCCCAGCGTCCCGACCGAGTAGCCGATCGAGTCGCGGAAATAGGTGTCCTCGTGCTCGGGCGTCTTGACGTGCTCGCCCGGAGCGGGATTGGTCGACGAGAGCACGAGCGCGCCGTGCAGCGCCAGCGCGAGGCACGTCGTGAAGAAGAACGTCACAGCGAGCATGTGCGCGGGATTGTAGTGGAAGTGCAGGTACTGGTAGCCCGTGTTCGACACCCAATCGAGATGGCTGATGATGCCGTACGGGAACCCGTGCCCCCAGGCGCCCATCAGGACGGGGCGGATCACCACCAGCGTCACATAGGCGAAGATCGCCACCGAGAAGGCGAACGGGACGTGGTAGCCGATGCCAAGCTTGCGGCAGATCTCGACCTCGCGCAGCGCCCAGGAGACGAAGGCGCCGATCGCGCAGACCGTGATGACCTGCCAGAACCCGCCTTGCTTCAGCGGCGCGAGCCCCAGCCCGACGCTGAGGTCGGGGGGAGCGATGTTTATCTGCCAGGGGTTCCATGTCGGGCCGTCGGCCGCCGCGACGAAGATCAGCAGGGTACCGACCAACGAGAAGAAGGCCGTCGTGACCCCGAAGAAGCCGACGTAGAACGGTCCGACCCAGAAGTCGAACAGGTCTCCGCCGATCAACGTACCGCCCCGGACGCGGTACTTCCGCTCGAAACTCAGCATCGCCATCTTGGTGTCCTCCGTCGGGAGCGCGCGGTCGCCTGCCGCCCTGGGGCGGCGAGGCAGGCCGGGACGGAACGGAAGAGCGACCTTCCGTCCCGTCCTCGTCCGCGCGCGACTCTCGCCGCGTTCAGGTCAGCATGCGGAGGGATTGCTCGATCAGAGCGGAGCCCACCTTGCGGGGACCCTCGATCCAATTGAAGCGATCCGTGCTCAGCAGGATGAAGTGGATCACGATCGCCAGCGTGAACAGGAACACGGCCATCGCGACCAAGGCCTGTCGGGGATCGTACAGCTTCCAGATACGCCACATTTCCGCCTCCCTCTATGCGATGAAGGTCTGAGCCACCTGGATGCCCTGCTCGAGCATCGAGTAGCCCTTCGGACCCGGGAACCACGGACGCCACATCCACGCGAGGATGTGGGCGACGACGGCGATGCCCGTGAAGATCACGAAGCCTTGGACGAAGTAGCGGTGGAACTCCTGGGCTTCGTTGTCGTTGAAGCCCCTGGTACCTACTGCCATGGAGATGGCCTCCTCTGACTGGCCTTGCAGCCGTTACCGCGCAACTCCCGCGCGGCCGGGAACGGACATGCGGATCGCGATGGATCCGGACATCCGTGTCTCGAAGACCCGCTCGCGGCGGGTCCTAGTGTTCCGCCCCGGCGAGCGCGCGTTCGACGTGCTCCGCCGTGACCTTGCGTTCACCCGCCCGGATCGCTTCGCGCTCCGCGCGGTCCTTGATGCGTTTCGCCGCTGAGATGCGCAGCAGGAAGGGTTCGGACTCCACCGCGCGGTCGAGCAGCGACTGCGCGCGCTCGTCCCAAGCGTCGGGGGGCACGGCCGCCATCTTCGAGGGCGTGCGGTCGACCTTGTCGAGGTCCGTGCCCAGCGGCAGGATGTGGAACAGGGCATCGAACAGGGCGTTGCAGTATTCCTGGACGACATATGTCGCCCCGGCATAACCCATGAACGGCGTGCCGGTAGACCGACGAACGATGGCGCCGGGAAACGACGCCGGGATGAACGCGGCGCGGGATCCTGCCTCGGCCGCGTACATGCGCTCGTTGTACGAACCGAACAGGACGAGCGGCGGCGTGCGTCGGATCGTCTCGCGGATCGTCGCGTTGTCGGGCTTCGCACCAGGCGTGCGCTCGAACGCGAACGCGCAGGGCACGCCCATCTCGTCCTGCAGGAAACGCTTCAGGCCGCGCGCGTAGGTCGCGGGGGCCGAGACGCCGAACGAGGCGGTGGCGAAGAAATCCTGCGTCACGGAACGCCAGAGGTCCCAGATCGGCTTCAGCGTCGTGTGCTTCTCGCGCTCGATGAAGGGCTCGGGATCGACGCCGACCGTCTCGCCGAGTTTGCGCAGGAACTTCGTCGTCGAGAACACGCCGATCGGCGCCATCAGGTAGGGCCTGTCGAGTTCCTCGCACAGCTTGCGCCCGAACTCGCGGTACATGCAGACATTCGCATCGGCCTCTGGCAGGCGCTTGACGTCCTCGAGATGCGCGCCGAGCGGGAAGACGACGTTGATCTCGCAGCCGATCTCCTCGAGGATCCGGCGGATCTCCGCGAGATCGGACGGCATGTTGAAGGTGCCGTAGCACGGGCCGATGATGTTGATCCGCGGCTTCGTCCCTTCGGCGCGCGCGACCTTCGGCCTCGGCTTGATCCGCTTGGCGCCGAATTCCTGCCACAGCCAGGTCATCGCGCGATCGGCGGCCTGCCACTGGTCCTCGTCGATCGTCCGCGGGATGAACCGCATCAGGTTCGAACCCTCAGGCGTCACGCCGCCGCCGATCATCTCGGCGATCGACCCGGTGACGACGACCGCAGGGAGTTCGGTATCCTGCGAATCGTTCGCGCGGCGCAACGCCCCTTCGGTCCCGTCCATCGACAGGGATTCCTCCGAGAGGCCGGTCACCACGACCGGCAATTCGTGCGGCGGCAATCCGTCGGTGTAGTGGAGCACGGCGGTGACCGGCAGGTTCTCGCACCCGACCGGGCCGTCGACGACGCAGCGCAGCCCGCGGACGGCCGTGAACACGTACACGGCACCCCAGTAGCCACCAGCGCGATCATGGTCGAGGACGAGCATCGCTAGACCTCCCCGGTCGGCGCTTCGGCCTTGCGCTTCGCCGCAAGCAGCTTGCGGTAGCGATCGCGGACGCCCGGAGGTTCCTTGGGCACGCCCGCGAAGCCGTAGCCGGCGGTCGCGCCCTTGCCCACGCCCTCGAAGAACGAGACCATCGTGCGGAAACGCTCGGCCCCGCGCGTCTGGTTGGCGACGATCCCCGCGAGCGACCCGATCCCGGCGGCGCCGAGCAACGGACGCGCCGAGACCATGTTCGTGTAGTACAGGCCGGGAATGCCGAGTTCCTTGGCCTTCTGGACGACCGGCGTCGTCCCGACCGCGAGGTCCGGCCTGATGTCCATCATCGCGGCCGTGTCCTGCTCGAGCGACGCGCGAAACTGCACGTGAACGCCTTTCGCCTCGAGCCAGGCCCGATCGTCCTCGTTCCAGGGGGTCTTCGGGCAGGCGGTTCCCACATAGGGGACCTCCGCACCCGCCTCGACCAACAGGCGCGCGACCAGCAGCTCCGATCCCTCGTATCCGGACAGCGAGATCCGCGCCTTGACCGGGCAAGCGGCGAGGACCGCGCTGATCGTCGCCTGTGCCTGCGCCTTGGCAGCGTCGATCTTGGCCGACGGCACGGCGGCAGCCTTGCCGATCGCATCGAGCCAGGACAGCGTCGCTTCCAGGCCGACGGGTCCCGACCCGACCACAGGGCGCCCCGCCGCGGCGAACTCGCGCACGCTGGCGACGTAGAAGGGATGCACGGCCGCGGCCACGATGCAGTCGAGCGCGCCGTAGAGGTCGCGCCATTCCCGCGCCGGGATCTGCGGCGCCAACGCCAGCCCCAGCGGTCGCAGCAGCTGCGACACGCCGACCGGGTCGGCGGGAAACAATTCGCCGATCAGCGAGACCTTGGCCTCCTCGCCGCCGGCGTTGCGCGGCCGCTGCACCGGCCCTGCCTCCGCCTCCAGGCGTGCATAGCGCAGCATGGCGCCCGCGAGCACGTCCTTGGCCTCGGCATGGGTCGGGACGCCGAAACCTGGAACGT
>VGDA01000249.1 GCA_016869915.1 Alphaproteobacteria bacterium | reverse complement strand
GCTTCGGCCGACGCAAGCACCGCGGCGGCACGGTGGCGCTCCGCCTGCGCCTGGTCGAGGCGGCTGCGGCTGGCGAAGTCGCGCGCGGCCAGGGCCGCGTAGCGGGCGAACTCGGCGGAGGCGAGCTCGAGGGCGGCGCGGGCGCCGGCGATGTCGGCCACGACCTGCTCCGCCGCGGAGCGCGCGGCATCGGCCTGGCGCGAGAGCCGCGCCACCGTCGCCTCCTGGCTAGCGATGCGGCCGCGCGCGGCCTCGATGGCGAGGACCAGGTCGCCGTCGTCAAGCCGCACGACGACGTCGCCCGCGCGCACGCGGTCGCCGTTGCGCACCTCGATCGCCGCGACATGCCCGGCGACCTTGCTCGCGAGCGTCGCCACGTCGGCGCGGACATAGGCATCGTCGGTGCTGGCGAGGAAGCGTCCATCGGTCCACCAGCGCCATCCCGCGTCGCCGGCGGCGGCGAGGCCAACCGCCACGAGGAGGAGCAGGACCAGTCGCAGGCCGAGGCGACGGCCGCGGCGCGCCAGCCCCGGCGCGGGCCGGGCATCCTGGCCGCGCGCCGCCAGGGCCACCGGCTGCGCCGGTGCCGGAGGCACGGGGTCCTCGAGGCTTCGGATGGGCTTCACGGCGCCATGATAGCGCGGCCGGCCATCCCCTGCCCGTCCATCCCGGCAGGGGAGCGATGCGTCACGCGGAGAGGGCCGCGAGGTCCGGCAGCGGCCGCGCGAGGACCGGGTCCGAGGCCATCGCCTTCTCGAGCGCGAGGGCGACGGACAGGACCTTCGCGTCGCCACCATGGGGGCCGACGACCTGCAGGTGCATCGGCGTCCCCGTCGGCTCCAGCCCGCAGGGGATGGAGATCGCCGGGTGGCCGGTGAGCGTCACGCCATAGGCCAGCGAGAGCCAGTGGAAATAGGTGCGCATCGGCTTGCCGTCGACTTCCTCCGGGTAGAGGCGCTCGATCTCGAAGGGAGGCACCGTGACGGCCGGGCAGACCAGCACGTCGTGGTCGAGGAAGAAGTCCTGGAACGAGCGGAAGATCCTGGTCTGCCTCGCATGCGCGCGGGCGACGTCGGCGGCCGACTGCGCGAGGCCCTGCTCCACGTTGGCGACGATGTTGGGCCCGAGCAGGTGGCGGCGCGCGCGGTAGTTCTCGAGATGCCCCGCGAGGAAGTTCTGCGCGCGGATGACCTCGAAGGCCTCGTCGGCGCCCTCCATGTCCGGGTCCCGCCACGCGCATTCCCTGAACCAGCCGGCGATCCGGCCCACGCGGTCGTGGAAGGCGGCGCGGATGCGCGGGTCGACGATGGCGAACCCCAGGTCGGCGGAGGCCGCCAGGCGCAGGCGCGACAGGTCGGCCGGCACCGGCGGGCGGAGCAGGTCGGGGTCGACGCCACGCGCGTGCGGGTCAGCGCCATCTGAACGCACCTGCGCCGAGAGGAGCAGCGCGGCGTCGCATACGTCGCGGCCCATCGGGCCCTGCACCGAGATGTTCGTCCAGCCGAGCGCGCGCCGCTCCGTCGGCACGGTGCCCGGCGAGACGCGGAAGCCGACGACGCCGCAGAACGCCGCCGGCGTGCGCAGCGAGCCGCCGGTGTCCGATCCCGTGCAGATCGGCAGCATCGACGCGGCGAGCGCGACGGCTGAGCCGCCGGAGGAGCCGCCGCAGATGCGCGCGGTGTCGAAGGGATTGCGCGTCGGGCCGTAGACGGGGTTGTTCGTGTTGGCGCCGGCGCCGAACTCGGGGACGTTGGTCTTGCCGACGACGATCGCGCCCGCGGCGCGGCACGCGGCGACCATGCGCTCGTCCCTCGCTGGCACGTGGTCCTTCAAGATCGGCGACCCCCAGGTCGTGCGCAGGCCCTCCGTCTCGTTGAGGTCCTTCACGCCCAGCGGCAGACCCTCCAGCACGCCCAGCGCGTCGCCGCGGCGGATGCGCGCCTCCGAGGCCCTCGCTTCCTCGCGCGCGCGCTCGTAGCAGGTCGCCGTGACCGCGTTGAGGCGCGGGTTGACGCGCGCGATGCGCGAGATGCAGCTCTCCAGCACCTCCACCGGGGAGGCCTGCCGCGCGCCCATCAGGCGGCGCAGCTCGACGGCGGGAAGGTCGCAGAGCTCGCCGGACATGGACGCCTCAGAGCCCCTTGGCGGCCGGGTCGTGCCACCAATGCGCGAGGGGATTGGAATGGAGGATGCGCTCTATCGTCTCGCCGGAGACCGGCGGCAGGCCGGAGGTCCCGATCACCGCGTTGACGTTGCGCAGCCCGGCGATGGATTCCTCGACCTCCGCGAAGGGGAAGTCCGTGCCCCAGAAGATCTTGTCGCGATGCGCGATCGTGTATTCCTCGGCCGTCTTGAGGATGTTCCAGAACTGCCACGGCCGGTAGAACAGCGCCGAGACCTCGCAATAGACGTTGGGCTGCTTGCGCGCGACGATGATGCACTCCTCGTACCAGGGGTGCCCCATGTGGGCCATCACCATCTTGAGGTCGGGATGGCGGCGCGCGACGTCGTCGACATGGATGGCGCGCCCGTACTCGGCGACGGAATTGGCCGCGAAGGTCGTGCCCATGTGCATCGTCAGCGGGATGTCGTGGCGCACGAGGTAGCGGTAGATCGGCTCCATCCGCGGATCGTTGAGCGACACGCCGTTGTAGATGGGCCCGAACTTGACGCCCTTGAGCTTGAGGTCCTCGATGGCGTGGACCAGCAGGTCCATGCAGTTCGGCATCCGCGGGTCGAGGCAGGCGAAGCCGACGAACTTGACGGGATACTTCGCGGCCGCCGCGGCCGTCACCTCGTCGTCGCCGTCGATGCCGGCGCTGTCGCCGTAGCGCAGCGAGAAGATGATCGCCTTGTCGACCTTCTCCATTGCCGCGTACAGAGTGTCGGCGTCGGCCTTGATGCCGACCGAGCCGGGTCGCGCGAACTTCGTCTGCTCGCGGAACATCTCGGTGCAGTGGCGGTCTTCCCAGACATTGACGTGGCAGTCGACGATCATGCCGCCCTCCCGGAGGCGATCCTGCGCCATGCGAGCCAGGCCAACGGCACGACCCAGATCGCGAGGGTGAGCGCGCCCAGCGTGGCGCCGATGGGCCGCGCGAAGAGACCCGTGACGTCTCCGCCCACCTTGATCATGGAGAGCAGGAAGTTCTCCTCGATCATCTTGCCGAGCACCAGGCCGAGGATGGCCGGCGCCGTCGGGATCCCGTTCTCCTCGAACAGGTAGCCGACGATGCCCATGGCCAGCATGACCCACACGTTGAAGATCGAGTTCTCGATCGCGAAGGACCCCACGACGCAGAACAGGAGGATCACGGGCATCAGCACCTCGCGCGGCACCGACAGGATGCGGCGCGACGCCTTGATCATCGCCCAGCCGAACGGGATCATCAGCAGGTTGGCGAGGAAGAACACGATGAACAGCGCGTAGACCAGGTCCTGGCTGTTGATGAACACGGTCGGCCCGGGCTGCATGCCCTTCATGTAGAGGACGCCGATCACGATCGCGGTGATCGAATCGCCGGGGATGCCGAAGACCAGCGCCGGGACCCAGGCGCCGCCGAGCGCGGAATTGTTCGCGGCGCCGGCGTCCACCAGGCCCTCTGGATGCCCCGTGCCGAACTTCTCCGGTTCCTTGGAAAACTTCTTCGACACCGCGTAGCTGATCCAGGCCGCGATGTCGGCGCCCGCGCCGGGCAGCGCGCCGATCAGCACGCCGATGACGTTGCCGCGAAAGGCATTGAGCGGGTAGCGCTTGAACAGCTCCCATTGGCCGCGGAAGACCGAGCCGATCTTCTGCGTCACGATCTCGACGCGGCCATGGTTGGCGGTGACGTTGCGGATGAGCTCGGGCACGGCGAAGAAGCCGACCAGTGCCGGCACCAGGTCGATGCCGCCCATGAGGTTGATGTTGCCGAAGGTGAAGCGCGGCGTGCCGTGCACCACGTCGATCCCGACCTGCGCCACGGCAAGGCCGAAGCACAGCGAGATCACGCCCTTGAGCGGGTCGCCGCGCGATACGAAGACCGCGCAGGTCAACCCGAGGCAGGCGAGCCAGAAATACTCGAAGGTGGAGAATTTGAGCGCGAACTCCGCGAGCGCGGGCGCGACGAGCGCCAGCGCGAGCGACCCGAACAGACCGCCGATCACCGAAAAGACGAGACACGCGCCCAGCGCCAGTTCGGACTGGCCCTTGCGCGTCATCGCATAGGCCTCGTCGGTGTAGGCCGCGGAGGCCGGCGTGCCGGGGATGCGCAGCAGCACGCCCGGGACGTCGCCGGAGAAGATCGCCATCGCGGTCGCGGCGATGATCGCGCCGATCGCCGGCACGGGATCCATGAAGAACGTCACCGGCACGAGCAGCGCCGTCGCCATGGTCGCGGTCAGGCCCGGGATGGCGCCAAAGAACAGGCCATAGAACGAGGCGAGGCATATGATCGCGAGCGTCTTCGGCGCGAAGACGAGGCCAAAGGCCTTGGCGAGGTTGGCGGTGTCGACGAGGCCTTCGAGCATGGCGGGCCTCAGAAGAGCTTGAAGTAGGGCACGATGCCCCAGGGCAGCGGCACGAGCAGCACCTGCACGAAGAACTGGTGGATGGCGAAGCTCGACGCGGCGGCGATCAGCAGCGCCACGAGCGGCCGCCCCCAGAGCAGCCAGATGAGGCCCCAAAGGAGGAGCGGCGCGAGCACCAGGAAGCCCAGGACCTCGGAGAGCAGCGCGTAGGCCACAAGGAAGCCGAAGACCGCGGCGCCCTGGAGCACGAGGCGCGGCTTCGACAGCCAGGCATCCAGCTCGACGAGGCGCGCGCGGTGGCGCGAGAGCAGCCCCTTCGCCACCAGGCCGAGGGCCGCCGCCGCCATCACGCTGGCGACGATCGTGGGGAAGAAGCCAGGGCCGAACTTCTGCCCGGGCGGCACGTGGAAGCCGCTGGCCGAGGAGATGATGAAGGCCGCGAGGGCGAGGAAGGCCGCGCCGAGCACGGCATCGTTGAAGCGCATCGCCGGATGCCGGGGGCGGATCGCGCGGACCCGCCCCCGCTCCCGTTCACTTGGCGAGGCCGAGCGCCTTCATGGTCTCGGACAGCGACTTCTCGTGCTGCTGCATGAACGCCAGCGTGTCCCTGCCGTTCATCCACTTGGTGCCGAAATTGCGCTGGCGCATCCCGTTCTGGAACTCCTCGGACTTCCAGATCTTCTCGAGCGTCGTCTCGAGGGTGCGCACGATGTCGGCCGGCAGGCCCTTCGGGCCGGCGACGAGGCGGAATGCGCCGCCTTCCATGTCGATGCCGAGCGCCTCCTTGGCCGTCGGCACGTCCTGGAAGGGCGCGCCCTGGCGGGTCGGCGAGATCACGTAGAGCGGACGGAGGCGGCCGGCCTCGATCAGCGGCCGGCCCTCGGGCAGCGAGCCCACCGCCATGTCGAGGCCGCCGGAGGCGAGGTCCTGGTTGGACAGGGCGCCACCGGCCGACGGCACCATCACCGGCTTGGCCGGGTCGATGCCGTACTTGATGAAGATCTCGGCGTTCGGGATGTGCCAGGAGCCGCCGCAGGAACCGCCGCAGCCGATCTTGTACTTTCCGGGATCAGCCTTGAGCGCGTCGAGCGCCTCCTTGCCGGTCTTGAAGGGCGAGTTGACGTTCACCAACAGCGCCGCGGGATCGACGTTGTAGATGGCGATCGGCGTGAACAGCGTGTGGTTGATGTCCGCCTGCCCCATCATCTTCCACTGGAAGTAGTTGTAGACGATGCCGAGCGTGTAGCCGTCGGGGCGCGCGGTCGCGATCTGCGTGTGGCCGACGATGCCGCCGCCCTGGCCGTTGTTGATGACGTTGAACGGCTGCTTG
>VGDA01000248.1 GCA_016869915.1 Alphaproteobacteria bacterium | reverse complement strand
GACATTGTTGTCGCGGACGATGACTTGCACGGGGAGAAGGCTCTCCTTTCCGACTGGATTCGGGTTCACGAGACGGGGCCGACATAGCCGATCCCGGAAAACTGGCGCGGTGTATAACACGCGTCCCCCGGTCGGCCAAGCGCGGAGGATGCGATTTTCGCCAAGGCTTTACCGGGGGAGGAGCGGGTTCCATATTCCTGCCCATGGCAATCCTGAAGATAGTGCGCATGGGCCACCCGGTGCTGCGCCGCCGGGCCGACGAGGTGCCCGACCCGACCGCCCCGGCGATCCGGGCGCTGGTCGCGGACATGGTCGAAACCTTGCGGGACATCAACGGGTCGGGGCTGGCCGCCCCCCAGGTCCACATTCCCTTGAGGGTCGTGATCTTCCACGTGCCCACCCATCGTGCCCAGGCCGACAGCATGCCGCGGCCCGAGGGCATGACCGCCCTCGTCAACCCGGTCATCGAGCCGCTGGGCGACGAGCGCGAGGATGGCTGGGAGGGCTGCCTGTCCGTGCCGGGGATGATGGGGTCGGTGCCCCGGTTCCGGCGGATCCGCTACTCCGGCTCGACGCCCGAGGGCGGGCGCATCGAGCGCGAGGCCGACGGGTTCCATGCTCGCGTCGTCCAGCACGAATGCGACCATCTCGACGGGATCCTCTATCCCCAGCGCATGGTCGACCTTTCGCTCCTCGGCTTCGTCGAGGAGATGCAGAAGCGCTTCGCGGAGGCCGCGCATGCAGCCCGGGACTGAGCGCGACGAGGCCCTCGACGCGCGGCGCCGGGCGATCCTCGCCGCGGCGCTCCCCCATGTCCCCTTCGACGGCTGGTCCCCGGCCACGCTCGCCGCGGGCGCGCGCGATGCCGGGCTCGACGACGGCGAGGCGCTGCGCGCCTTTCCCGGCGGGCCGGCGGAGGCGATCGCGTTCTGGTCGACCGATGCCGATCGCGCGATGGTCGCGGCGCTGGAGGCGATGGACCTCGGCGCGATGCGCACGCGCGACCGCATCGCCGCGGCGATCCGCCAGCGCCTCGCCGCCGTCGCGCCGCATCGCGAGGCCCTGCGCCGCGCGCTCGGCGTCCTGGCCATGCCGCACAACGCACCGCGCGCCGCCGACCTGACCTGGCGCACGGTCGACGCGATCTGGCGCGTCGCGGGCGATCGCTCCACCGACTGGAACTTCTACTCGAAGCGCGGCCTGCTGGCCGGCGTCTACGGCGCGACGCTGCTGCGCTTCCTCGAGGACCGCTCGGAGGGCAGCGCCGAGAGCTGGGCCTTCCTCGACCGGCGGATCGAGGACGTCATGCGCGTCCCGCGCGCCCTCTCCAGCCTGCGCGACAGGCTCTCCTGCCTGCCCGGCCCGCTTTCCCTGCTGCGCGGGCGCCAGGCGGGCCGCCGCTGAGCGTCAGCCCCCGCGCGGCGACAGCCGCGTGACATGCCCCATCTTCCGGCCGGGCCGCGCCTCGCCCTTGCCGTAGAGATGCAGGCAGGCGCCTCGCTCCGCGGCGAGGCGCGGCCAGTCATGTACCTCGTCGCCGACGAGGTTCTTCATCACCGCGTCGGAGTGCCGTTCCGGCGAGCCGAGCGGCAGCCCGGCGATCGCGCGCACGAGCTGCTCGAACTGGCTTACCGCGCAGGCGTCGATCGTCCAGTGGCCCGAGTTGTGCGGGCGCGGCGCGAGCTCGTTGACGAGCACGCGCCCGTCGCGCGCGACGAACATCTCGATGGCGAGGAGGCCGACGACGCCGAGGCGCTCGACCACCGTGCGCGCGATCCGCAGCGCCTCCTCCGCGACGGCCGGCGCGACCTTCGCGGGCGCGATCGTCTCGTCGAGGATGTGGTGCGCGTGCCGGTTCTCGACCGGCACGTAGGCGGCGATGGCGCCATCCGCGGCGCGCGCGACGACGACCGAGATCTCGCAGGCGAAGTCGACGATCGATTCGAGCACGCAGGGCACGTCGCCGAAGCGCGCGAAGGCCGCGCGCGCCTCGGCCTCGCCGGCGACCCGCGCTTGGCCCTTGCCGTCATAGCCCATGCGCGACGTCTTCAGGATCCCGGGCGCGATCGCCGCCGTCGCCGCGGCGATGTCCCCCGGCGCCACCACGGGGACGAATCGCGCCGTGCCGATCCCGGCGGCCTGCATCGCCGTCTTCTCCTGCACGCGGTCCTGGCAGATCGCGAGCACGGAGGGCGAGGGGCGCACGGGCTTCAGGCGCGCAAGCGCCTCGACCGGCGCCAGCGGGATGTTCTCGAACTCGTAGGTGATGACGTCGACCGCGTCCGCGAAGCGGCGCTGCGCGCCGGGATCGTCATACGCGGCGCGGATCGTGAGCGCCGCGACCTGGCTCGCTGGCGCATCGGCCTCCGGGCAGAGGATCGCGCAGCGATAGCCGAGCCGGGCCGCCGCCATCGCGGTCATGCGGCCGAGCTGGCCGCCGCCCAGGATCCCGATGGTTGACCCCGGCGGTAGCGGCGCCGCGCCCGCGCTCATCGGCCGCCATGCGCGGCCGGGGTGGCGGGGAGGTCGACCGGCTCGCGCGCCACCGCCGCGGTCTGGGCCTCCCGCCAGGCCGCGAGGCGGCGCTCGAGCGCCTTGTCGCCGAGCGACAGGATCGACGCCGCGAGCAGGGCGGCGTTGCGCGCCCCGGCCTCGCCGATGGCGAGGGTGCCGACGGGGATCCCGCCGGGCATCTGGACGATGGAGAGCAGGCTGTCGAGGCCGCTCAGGGCCCGGCTCTGCACCGGCACGCCGAGGACCGGCAGCGTCGTCATCGATGCGACCATGCCCGGCAGGTGGGCCGCGCCGCCGGCGCCGGCGATGATGACCTTGAGGCCGCGCCGGCGCGCGGAGCCGGCATAGGCGACGAGGCGCCGGGGCGTGCGATGGGCGGAGACGATCCGCGCCTCGTGGGGGATGCCGAGCGCCTCGAGCAGCTCGGCCGCCGCCCGCATCGTCTGCCAGTCGGACTGGCTGCCCATGATCACGCCGACCGCCGGCGTCGTCCTGGCCATCGCGCTGCCTCCACCCTGGGCGCCCCATGGCGCCGGAAAGGCTGCGAGTTACAGGAGTATGGCCGGGGGGCGCAACCCGATTGCGCCGCCCCGGGGGCGGGAGATTTCGATAGGCAACCGCGCCGGGTTTGCGTGTAGATTTGATTCGACGAGGACCATGTCGGCTGCCGGTCCGGCGGCGAGTGGGCCGATTCGAGCAGGTCGCGCGATCGATGAAGATCGACCCGAGATCACCGAGGGAAGTGGCCGCCGGGCGCCCGGTCCAGCGCGCCGCCGGCACGGGCGCCGCGCGCGCCACGACGGCCGCCGGCCCCGCCTCGTCCGCCCCGGTGCGGGACGTGACGTCGGTCCTCGGCATACCGGAGACCGAGTTCACGCCGAAGGTCCGCCAGGCCATCATGACCCTGATGGCCGAGGTCGATGCGTTGCGTCGCGACCTGCAGGTGGCGCAGTCCCGGCTCAAGAGCCTCGAGCAACTGGCCGACCAGGACACGCTGGCGCCGATCCCGAACCGCCGCGCCTTCGTGCGCGAGCTCTCGCGCACGATGTCCTATGTCGAGCGCTACGAGACGCCTGCGGCCGTCGTCTACTTCGACGTCAACGACCTCAAGAAGATCAACGACACGTTCGGGCATGCGACCGGCGACGCCGCCCTGATGCACGTGGCCCGGCTGCTCGAGGACAACATCCGCGACACCGACACGGTGGGAAGGCTCGGCGGCGACGAGTTCGGCGTGATCCTGTCGCATGCCGACGAGGCGCAGGCCGCGGAGAAGGGCGCCGCGCTCGCCAAGGTGATCGAGGACACCCCCTTCCGGTGGCAGGACAAGCTGCTGCGGCTGTCCGTGTCCTGGGGCAGCTATTCCTTCCGCTCCGCTGGCGATCCCGCGCATGCGCTCGACGCCGCGGACCGGCAGATGTACCTGCGCAAGAAGGGCGTCGTCCGCGACTAGGACGGGCCGCCGTCGCCGCTCAGGCGATGATGTCCGGGACGAGCATCGCCTCGAGGCGCAGGACCTGGTCCTTCAGCGCGAGTTTGCGCTTCTTCAGCCGCTGCAGGCTTACCTGGTCTTGGAGCGCGTCGCCGGACAGGCGCGAGATCGCCTCGTCGAGGTCGCGATGCTCCTCGCGCAGCCGAGCCAGGCGCTGGCGCAGGCTGGCCGGGTCCTCGGTGGCCGCGATGGCGCCCGCCGCGGCCGCGCCGTGCACGCGGGTGATCGCCCCATCCTCTGCGACCGCGACGAGGTCGCCCGTCGCGAACTCGGCCTGGCGCGACGGATCGAGGCGCAGCAGCGGCGGCCCGCCATGGCCGAGCTCGCGCCCGACGAGGACGCCGATGCCGAGGATCGCGTCCACCTCGCCGAGCACGATCGCCGCCGGGCCGATGCCGACGGCGACGAGCTCGAGCAGCACGGAGCTCGAGGAACTCGAGCCGCGCGTCGCGGCGAGCATCAGCACGCGTCCCGCGAGCGCCTCGCCGCGATGCTCGCTCTCCGGGTCGGTGATGCGCCCCGTCGCCGCGTCGACGCCTCCCCAGAAGCTGAGCGGGCGCACGCAGCGCAGGACGACGCCGGTGGCGACGCCGGGGAGGATGGGCTCGGCCTTCACGACCACAGCCCCGGGTCGCGCACGAGTCGCCCGGCGATCGCGCTCTCGACGCAGTCCGCAAGCGTGCCGAAGGCGACGTCGCGACCGGTATTGGGCTTCATGTAGTGGGCGAACTTGCCGGAATTGGTCACCACGAGGCCGCGCCCCTCCGGCATCACCGGCGTGACGACGACGCAGGTGTCGGCGACGACCACGACGCCGGCCGCCTGCAGCGCCCCGAGCACCTCGCCGGTCGCCAGCGCATCCAGCGCATGGCGCCCGGTGCAGGCGTAGAAGGGCACGCGCGACTTGCGGCCGGCGAAGAGCGCGGCGAGGCGCGCGAGCTCGCTGGCCGACATGTGCGGGCTGCCCGTGGCGACGGCGTCGATCGCCGCGCCGGGGCCGGCCTCGCCGGTGGACAGGCCGGCGCGCGCCGCGGCGAGCGTCGGCGCGTCGAGCACGATCCGCCGCGCGGTTGCCTGGCCGCCGCAGGCCGTGGCGAGGTCGGGCGCCTCGGGCGTGCGGCCGACAACGTGGAAGAGCCCGATCGCGCCGGTGGACGCGGCCGCGGCGCCCAGCGCCTTGAGCCTGTCCTCGTCGCAATCCGCGGGCAGGCCGAGGATCGCGGGGACCTCGCCCATGCAGGCACGGCCGAGCCAGGCGCCGAGCACCGGGTAGAAGGCCTCCTCGGCGACGATCGCCGCGGGCAGGTCGGAGGCGTCGACGACGATGGTCGCTTGGCGCGCTGCGTCCAGGTGGAGCCCCGCGCGCGGCGCCCGGCCGGCGAGCGCGCAGCAGATGTCGAGGAAGTCGCCGTAGCGCGCGGTGCGCGCGCCCAGCACGGAGTTCACGAAGGCGATGGCGTTCGATTCGCCCCAGGCGACATGGGTCCCCGCCGCGGGCCTGTGGCCCGCCTGGTAGGGCGCGCAGGTCCATGTCGGCCTGCAGCCCAGCGCCTCGTAGGCGATCGCCATGCGCTGCGCGAGGTCCCGGGCCTCGCCGGCGAGGCGCACGACGCCCTCGTGGACGCGGTCGAGCGCGCCGACATTGAGCGTCGTCGGCACGGCGACGTGCCCGCGCTCCGACACCAGAAGTTCGGCGAAGGCGACGCCTGCCGGCCCGTGAGAGAGGCAGCCATCGACATGCGCCGAGGCGACCTCGACGAGGCCCTCGGCGCCCATCAGCCGCGCGGACTCGGCGACCACGCGCATGGCGCGCTGCGCGGCGGGGCCATGGAGCCCGCCGAGCGTCG
>VGDA01000247.1 GCA_016869915.1 Alphaproteobacteria bacterium | reverse complement strand
GTCCGGCGGACGACGTACCACCCCGTGCCTGGCGTGCTCGGGCTCATCCCGCGTGGGAGCGGCCAGCGCCGCGTTGCGTGGGCGCGGCGTGGCCAGCCGCGCGCCATCCGCCCGGTGCGGCGATCCTCGGCAAGCCCGGCGACGATGAATCCATGCTGAATCATGGTGCCTTCGGGTCTTGCACCATTCCAGACCAAAGTCGCGTCAAAACCCGAGGATGTCGACCAATCGGATGATGCCGTCGGCGCGGAAATGCATCGGATGCCTAAATGTCATTCCCCCGGCGCTGCCGCGGCCGCCGCCCGCCTCAGCCGCCCGCCGCGCCGCTCGTGTTCACGTAGATCGAGTAGAGCGACTTGCTCGCGGCCATGAAGAGGCGGTTCCGCGCGCGGCCGCCGAAGCACACATTGGCGCAGCGCTCGGGCAGCGCGATGCGGCCGATCGGCCTGCCCGCCGGCGAGAACACCATCACGCCGTCGAGCTCGGCGCGGCCCATGCCCCAGCCGCACCAGAGGTTCCCGTCGACGTCGACGCGGAACCCGTCCGGCGTGCCGCCGGGCCCGGCATCGACCAGCACGCGCTTGCCCGACAGCGTCCTGCCATCGGCGCCGACGTCGTAGGCGACGATGAGGCGATGCGGCGTCGCGCGCGATTCGACGACGTAGAGGATCCGCTCGTCGGGCGAGAAGGCGAGGCCGTTGGGCCCGCGCAGCTCCGTCGCCACCGCGTCCATCTCGCCGGTGGCGGGATCGACGCGATAGACGTTGAGCGGCAGCTCCTGCTGCGCGCGGTGCCCCTCGTAGTCGCCGAGGATCCCGAAGGCCGGGTCGGTGAACCAGACCGAGCCGTCGGACTTCACGACGACGTCGTTGGGCGAGTTGAGCCGCCTGCCCTGGAAGCGGTCGGCGATGACGGTGATCGCGCCGTCGTATTCCGTGCGCACCACGCGCCGGCCGCCATGCTCGCAGCCCACGAGCCTGCCCTGGCGGTCGCGCGTGTGGCCGTTGGCGAAGTTCGACGGCTTGCGGAAGACCGAGACCGCGCCCGTCTCCTCCTCCCACTTCATGATCCGGTCGTTGGGGATGTCGCTCCACAGCAGGTAGCGCCCGTCGCCGAACCAGGCCGGCCCCTCCGCCCAGCGGAAGCCCGTGGCGAGCCGCTCCACCGCGGCGGAGAAGATCCGGTACTTCTCGAAGGAGGCATCTAGCACCTCGATCGCGGGATCGGGATAGCGCTCGCTGGGTTGCCACATCGACGCGTCCTCCTCACCCATAGACCAGCCGCGGCAGCCACATCACGACGCCGGGGAAATGCGTGACGATCACCAGCACGAGCAGCAGCGGCGGAAGGAAGGGGACGATCGCGCGGGCGAGCTGCTCGAAGGGGATGTTGCCGACCTTCGCGACCGTGAACAGCGCGACGCCGAAGGGCGGCGTCAGGATGCCGATCATCAGGTTCATCACCACGATGACGCCGAAATGGTTCACGTCGATGCCCAGCTGCTGGATCACCGGCATGAAGACCGGCACCATCAGGATCATGATCGCGA
Organism: Alphaproteobacteria bacterium; assembly: GCA_016869915.1. GTDB lineage: Bacteria > Pseudomonadota > Alphaproteobacteria > CACIAM-22H2 > CACIAM-22H2 > CAIOSQ01. The sequence continues at coordinate 4,314 of VGDA01000247.1, read as the reverse complement.
TCCCCTCCATGAAGCAGCCCAGCACCAGCATCACGAGGTTGATCACGAGCAGGATCACGTGCGGGTTGTCGGAGATGCCGAGGAAGGCCTCGGCGATCTGCTGCGGCACGCGCTCGCGCGCCAGCACCCAGCTGAACAGGCTCGCGCCGGCGACGATGAAGCCGACGACGGCCGAGGTATTGACCGCCTCCTTGAAGATGCGCGGCAGGTCGGAGAATTTCAGGTCGCCATAGATGAAAAGCCCCAGCGCAAGGGCATAGATCGCCGCGACCGCTGCCGCCTCGGTCGGCGTGAAGATGCCCCCGAAGATTCCGCCCATGATGATCGCCGGTGTGACCAGCGCCAGGAAGGCGCGCTTGAAGGCGATCCAGAGCTGCGGCAGCGTCGAGCGCGGGTGGCGCGGGAAATTGCGCCGCCGGGCGTAGAAATAGACGTGGATCATCAAGAACAGCGCGGTCAGCAGCCCCGGCACGATCCCCGCCAGGAACAGCGCGCCGACCGAGGCGTTGGCGATGACGCCGTAGAGCACCATCGGGATCGAGGGCGGCACCAGCGGTCCGATGATGCAGGAGGCGCAGGTCAGCGCACCGGCGAAATCGGCGGGGTAGCCGTCCTCCTTCATCGCCTTGATCTCGAGCAGGCCGAGCCCGCCCGCGTCGGCGATCGCCGAGCCGGACATGCCGGAGAAGATCAGGCTGCCCGTCACGTTGACATGGCCCAGGCCGCCGGTGAAGTGCCCGACCAGCGCGCGCGCGAAGCCGTAGATGCGCTCGGTCACGCCGCCGGTGTTCATCGCGATGCCCGCGAGGATGAAGCAGGGCACCGCGAGCAGCGGGAAGGAATCGACGCCGCCGATCAGGCGCTGCGGGGCCGAGGTCAGCGCCTGACCCTCCAGAATCAGCCAGGCCAGGCCCATGACGATCAGCGAGAAGGCGACGGGCATGTTGGCGATGATCAGCCCGAGCCAGCCGACGAAGTAGCCGATCATCTCACAGGCCCCCGCGCGCGTCGGTCGCGACCTGCGTGCCCGCGCGCATCGCGCGCCAGTCCTCGCCCATCAGGGCGATCGTGCGGACGCTCATCAGCACGGCGGTGACGGGGACGACCAGGTAGACCCAGGTATAGGGGATGTCGAGCACGACCATCGGCATGTTCCATTGCCGCATCGCCGCGCGCCATCCCCAGTAGGCGAGCAGCGCCAGCGCCGAGAGCACGAGCAGGTTCACGCCCGCCGACAGCGCCCATTGCGCGCGCACCGGCAGCGCCTTGGCGAAGTAGTCGATGCCGACATGCGTGCGGTCGGAGATCGCGGCGCTGGCGCCGAGGAAGACGATGTAGACGTAGATGTAGCGCGCGGCCTCCTCGGTCCAGGAAAGCGGGTCGTTCAGCACGTAGCGCGTGAAGACCTGGAGGAAGAGGACGAAGAGGAGCGCGCCCATGAAGCAGGCGGCGAGGTTCTCCTCGAATTTCAGGACGAAGCTGCGCATGGGCGCGCGGGCAAGGCCTCGCGCCGCACCATCCCGGGGGGTGGCGCGGCGCGCGCGACCGTCAGGACAGGGCCTGCATCGCCTCGAAGGTGCCCTGGCCCCAGCCGAAGTCCTTGACGCCCAGCTCATAGACCGCGGTCATGCGCCGCTGGAAGGAGGCGCGGTCGGAGTTCACGACCGTCATCCCCTTCTCCTTGAAGAAGTCGACGAGCCGCGCCTCGTCGACGCGCGTGAGGTCGTCGTTGACCTTCGCGCCCGCCGCGAAGGCGGCCCTGAACGCCGCCTTGTCGGCGTCGCCCATCGGGTCCCAGGCCTTGCGGTTCATCATGATCATGATCGGCACGATCACGTGGCCGGTGAGGTTCAGGAACTTCTGCACCTCGAAGAACTTGTTGTTGTTGATCGTCGGCAGCGGGTTCTCCTGGCCCTCGGCGACGCCGGTCTGCAGGCTCAGGTAGACCTCGCCGAGCGACATCGGGGTCGGCGTCGCCTCGAGCGCGCGGATCATCGCGAGGAAGAGCGGCGCCTCCGGCACCCGGATCTTGAGGCCCTTGGCGTCGGCGGCCGTGTTCAGCGCCCGCGTCTTCGTCGTGAAGTGGCGCACGCCGTAGTAGAAGGTGCCGAGATGCACCATGTTGCGCTGGTCGGCGAGCACGCCCACGCGCTGCCGCCCGAAGGGCGAGCCCAGCATCTGCATCAGGTGGCCCCAGTCGCGCGCGACGAAGGGCGCCTCGAAGAAGGACAGCGCCCGGTCGAGGTTCGACAGGCTCCCCGGGCCCTCCGAGATGAAGTCGAGCGTGCCGTCGATCACCTGCGAGACCATCTCGCGTGCCGCGCCGAGCTGGCTCGACGGGAAGATGTTCACCTTGTAGCGGCCCGAGGTCGCCTTCTCGATCTCCTCGGCGGCCCTGGCGATGCCCTTGTGCACCGGCGAGTCGACGGAGTGCAGGTGGCCGAAGCGCAGCACCCGGGCCTGGGCGCTGGCGCGCCCGCCGATGAAGGCGCTGGCGCCGCCGAGCGCGAGCGCGGCGGTCGTGAGACGGCGACGACGGATTTCCATGTTTTCCTCCCCTGTGCCCGCCGTGTCCCGGCCGGGCCTTCCCGGGGTCGAGGTTAGCACCGCCCCCGCGCCCCGCCGCAAGGCCGGGCGCGGGTGGCGCGCGGGCGTCAGGCGGCGAGCAGCGGCCGGACCTCGTGCGAGAGCAGCGAGATCGAATCGAGGATCCGGCGCCTGTCGCCGAACTCGATCGCCAGCGACACGAGGCCGCCGAAGCCGCCGACCTCCTCGCGTAGCTCGCGCACCTGGCGAGCGACGCCCGCCGGGTCCCCGCAGATCGAGAAGGTCCGGAGCGCGTATTCCGGCGTCACCGCCGCGTCCGGCATCGCCTTGTCGGTCTTGAGCATCGCCAGCATGCCCGCGCGCGCCAGCACGCCGATCAGGTAGCGCCAGAAATCGTGATAGGGGCCGTCGGGATCCTCGAAATAGGCGCGCGCCTCGGCATCGTCGCGCGCGACGTGGATGACGCGCGCCACGCGCCAGTGCTCGGGATCGGGCGTGCGGCCGACGGCCTCGCAGCCCTCCAGGTAGGTCTTCCAGTGGCTGGCGATGATCGGCCGCGTGCAGAAATGCGCCGACACGAAGCCCCAGCCCTTGCTGCCCGCGAGGCGCACGCTGCCGGAGGACGGGCTGGCCGCCGAGACCGCCATCGGCGGGTGCGGGCGCTGGAAGGGCCGCAGGACCGTGCCGATGCCGAGCTCGGGCACGACGAAGTCCTTGAGCGAGATGTCCCAGTGCCTGCCCTTGATCTCGTAGGGCCCGTCCTGCTGCCAGATCCGCAGGATCATGTCGGCGGATTCCAGCATCATGGAGTTCCGCTCGGCGCCGTCCTTGCGCTTGAACAGCTCGAAGTCGCTCGGCAGCCCGCCCGAGCTGATGCCGAGCGTGAAGCGCCCGCGGCTCAGGTGGTCGAGCAGCGAGGCATGCGCCGCCACGATCGCGGGGTGCTGCTGCGGCAGGTTGATGACGCCGGTGCACAGCCGGATGCGCTCGGTGCGCGCGATCAGGTTGGCGAGGAAGATGAAGGGCGAGGTGATCGGCTCGCTCGGCGCGGAGTAGTGCTCGCCGACCCAGAGCTCCTCGATGCCGGCGCGGTCGGCATGGACCGCGATCTCCACGTCCTCGTGCAGCGCCTGGTGCAGGTCCCGCTTCGGGTCGTGGTACGGCATCATGAACATGCCGAGCTTCATGGCGTTTCCCTTATCCTATTAGGAGAACAGTGTTCTCTACCAAGGACGATTAGAGGGCCGCCGCCGGGTGCCGTCAAGCCGCCACGCGGGGCGCGCCGCGTCAGGCGCGCGGGAAATCGACCGGCGGGCGGCCGTCGATCGCGACGTGTATCTCCTGCGCGCAGCCGGCGAGGGCGCGCGCCACCTGCGCTTCGCGCCGCTCGAAGCCATCGGCCCGCGCCGCGCAACTGACGATCATCGCCACCTCGCCCGCCCGGTCGAAGATCGGCAGCGCCAGCGTCACGAAGCCGTCGACGAACTCGCCGCGGCTGGCGGCGTAGCCGCGCGCGCGCGACGCGGCGAGGTCGCGTGCCATCGCCTCGCGTTCGACGATCGTGGTACGGGTGTGGCGTACCGGCTTCCAGGCGTCGAGGGCCGCGGCCTGCTGCGCGGGACCCAGCCAGGCTAGCCGGGCCTTGAACTGGGCCGCCGCGGTCGGCGGGAAACGGTAACCCACCGGCGCCATGTAGACGCCCGGATCGGGATAATGCGCGGTATGGACGACCAGGAAAGATCCGTCCGCGATCGCCTCGCACACGGT
>VGDA01000246.1 GCA_016869915.1 Alphaproteobacteria bacterium | reverse complement strand
GCCTCCCCGGCCTGCTCGGCCGTCGCCCCTAGTCACTCCTTCTCGAACAGGCTGAAGACCGAGACGGCGTCCATCTCCGCGAGGCCGCGCGCGACCGCGAAGCGGTAGAGCGTCGCCGCCTGCGACGTCATCGGCATCGGCGCCTTCAGCTCCTTCGCCACCGACTGGACCATGTCGAGGTCCTTGAGGACCTGCCGCGCATAGCCCGCGGGCGCGAAGTCGCGGCGGAGCATGCGCGGGTAGAAATGCCGGAGCATCGGCGTGTCCGCGTAGCCCCCCGCGAGAGCCTCCGGCACGCGCGCCGCGTCGATGCCCGCGCGCTCGGCGAAGGACAGCGCCTCCGCGAGCACGGCGAAGTTCGTGCAGACGATGACCTGGTTGACCAGCTTCGTCAGCTGACCCGCGCCCTCGCCGCCCATGTGCGTGAAGCTCTGGCCGAGTTGGTCCATCACCGGGCGCACATGCGCGACGTCGGCATCGGTGCCGCCAGCCATGATCGCCAGCCTTCCCGCGGCGGCGGCGGGCGGACCGCCGGAGACCGGCGCGTCGACCCACCCCATGCCCGTGCCCGCGCGCAGCCGCAGCGCCATCTCGCGCGAGCGGTCAGGCTGCGTCGTCGACATGTCGACGAGGACCTTGCTCGGCGCGCCGGCTTCGGCGACGCCGCCGGGCCCGAAGACCGAGTTCTCCACGGCGTCGGTGTCGAGGACGCACATGAGGACGATGTCGGCCGCCCGCGCCACCGACGCGGCGTCGGCATGGATCGTCGCGCCGGCCTCCTCAATGCGCGACGTCCGCCCGGCGACGAAGTTCCAGGCATGGACGCGATGGCCGAGCGACAGCAGCCGCAGGACCATCGGCTCGCCCATCAGGCCGATGCCAAGGAAGCCGAGCACGGGCTTCGGGTAAGCCATGGCGTCATCCCTCCTGGTTCGAGAGCCTGTCGTAGACGCGATAGAGCGCCTGGTTGCCGTTCGATCCCTCGCCATGCGCGCGCGCCTCGAGGTAGAGCTGCGTCGCGAGCGCGGTCGCGGGCAGCGGCACGCCCATCTCGAAGGCCGCCTCGTTGACCAGCCGCAGGTCCTTGAGCTTGAGGTCGATGCGGAAGCCGGCCGCGGGATCGCGCGCGACCATGCGGGGCGCGAGGTTCTGCATCATCCACGAGCCGGCGGCGCCGCCCATGAGCACCTCGCGCAGCTTGCCGAGGTCCAGCCCCGCCTCGCGGCCGAGCGCGAGGGCCTCGCACACGCCCATGAGGTTGATCGCGCAGACCAGCTGGTTACACATCTTCACAGTCTGCCCGGCGCCGCTCGCGCCGACATGCACGATTGTCCGGCCCATCGCCTGCAGGACCGGCAGGGCGCGCGCGAAGGGCTCGGCCTCGCCGCCGACCATGATCGACAGCGACGCGCCCTCGGCGCCGGCAGGCCCGCCGCTGACCGGCGCGTCCAGCATCGCGATGCCGCGCCCGGCGAGGCGCGCGGCCATGTCGCGCGTCGCGCTCGCGGAGATCGTGCTCATCTCGATGACCAGGCCGCCGCGCGTGCCAGCCTCGAGCACGCCTCCGGGCCCCAGCAGCACGTCCTGCGCCTGCGGCGTGTCCGGCAGCATCGTGATCGCGACGTCGGCGTCGCGCACCGCGTCGGCGACGCTCGCGGCGACCCGCAGCCCCGGCCCGGCCATGCCCCCGAGCGCCTCCGGCCGCACGTCGTGGACGGCCACCTCGTGCCCCGCGCGCGCGAGGTTGCGCGCCATGTGGCGTCCCATGATGCCGATGCCGATGAAGCCGATGCTGGTCCCCACGCTTGTCCTCCCGGGCTAGACTTGGACCCGGACCCTAGCCCAATCGCGCGCGGACCGGAGCGCCTCCCTCGCATGCCTCGCCTGCTCACCTGCGGCATCGTCACCTGGGACTGGCTCTACGGCGTGGACCGCATCCCACCCGGGCCCGGCGCCATCGAGGCCGGCAGGTTCGTCGGCACGGGCGGGGGCATGGCGGCCTCCGCCGCCTGCGCCATCGGCAGGCTCGGCGGCGACGTCGAGTTCTGGGGGCGCTGCGGCGACGACCGGGTCGGCGACGAGATCCTCGCCGACATGCGCGGCTACGGCGTGCGCGTCGACCGCGTGCGGCGCATCGCGGGGCATGCCTCGCCGGTCTCCGCGATCCTCATCGACCGGGAGGGCGAGCGCATGATCGTCCCCTACTACGACCCCGCGCTCGACCAGGATCCGTCCTGGCTGCCCGTCGCGGACATGCCGGGCTTCGACGGCGTCATGGTCGATGCGCGCTGGCCACGCGGCGCGGCGCGCGCGCTGGACGCGGCGCGCGCGGCCGGCGCGATCGCGATGCTCGACGCCGATGTCGCGACGCGCGAGATCCTCGAAGACCTCATGGCGCGCGCGACCCATGTGGTCTGGTCGGAGGTCGCGCTACGCGACTGGTCCGGCACCAGCGACCCAGCTGACGGGTTGCGCGCCGCGCGCCGCCGCTTCGGCGGATTCCTCGGCGTGACCGTGGGGCCGGGTGGCTTCCGCTGGCTCGAGGGCGACGACCTGCGCGCCGAGCCGGCGCCGCGCGTCGAGGCCGTGGACACGCTGGCCGCAGGCGACGTCTTCCATGGCGCCTTCCTGCTCGCCCTCGCGGAGGGACGCGGCGCCGCCGAGGCCGCGCGCTTCGCCAATGTCGCCGCCGCGCTCAAGTGCGCGCGCTTCGGGAGCCGCACGACGACGCCGTCGCGCGAGGAGGTCGATGCGTTCCTCGCGGGCTGGAGGAGCTAGGCCGGGGGAACCACGACCTCGCGCCGGAACAGGGCCGCGAAGGCGGCGGCACCGTGGAGCTGGAGGTCGCTCGCGACCATGCCCGGCTTCGTGAACGCGCTGTTGAGCGCATGGAAGCCGAGCGCGCGATAGACCTCGAACTGCTCCTCCGAGAAGAACTGGTCGCCGGTCGTCTCGTGCGGGAAGGACGGGTTCCGCCGCGCATAGTCGCGGATGTAGTCGTTCTCGTCGCCGGTCAGCGACGACTTCACGTAGACGAGCGTGCCCTTCGCGTCGCCATAGTCGATGGTCCCGACGGCGACATGGGCGGCGCTCGCCGGCGCGGGCTCGCCGCGCGCCAACGCGAGCGTCGCCTCGCGGATGGCCTGCCACGGCAGGTCGATCGTCACGCCGAGGTCGATGCGCGCGAAGCGCTGCAGCCTGACGAGGGAGCCGAAGTTCATCTCGCCATCGGCCTCGCCATCGACGACGACGATGGTACGCACGCGCCGCCGCAGCAGCTCGTAGACGCCCAGGTTCTCGATGTGGCCGCCATCGGTGAGGTAGATGCGATCGGAATCCTCGTCGAGCTTGGAGAAGATCTCGGCGAAGAACGGATGGTAGCGGAAGAAGTCGGGGCCCTTCGCCGATGCGACCTTGACCGCGTCGATCGCGGCGCGCGGCCTCAGGATCGTGGCGCCACGCCCGACCGTGGTGGCCGCCATGGCCCTGGACGCGACATGCGCCGGGTTGGGCATCCAGTACCCAAGGCGGAGGTTAAGCACGGCCAGCGTCAGCGCCATGCGCCTCGGCATGGTCGCGCCCATGTTCGACGAGACCGCGGCGCCGGAGATCGCCATCGCCGCGCCGATGTCCGGGCACTTTCCAGGTCCCGTGGTCGGCCAGCTGGCGACCTTCAGGAACCCGGTGGCGGCCGACCCGGCCCATAGCGGCGAGAAGAAGAAGAAGTCGGCGTTGCGTCCGCGTCGGTTCATGGTCCTGGACGCGTGGATGTTGAGCGCACAGTTCATGAGGAGCAGCGGACCATGGCGCGGCTTCAGGTCCTGGAGGGCTGTCGAGGCCGGTTGCGGTGGATCCTGCTTGTCGCCTGCCTGCGCGGGATCGGGCAGGCGGCCGAAGAGAAATGCCTTCGAAAGGCGATCCCTGTAGAGCCGGTGCAGCGATGTCGCATTGGGCTCTAGATGGAACAGAAAGAGCAGCAGCAGGAAGATCGCCAGGCCGCCGACGAGGAAGATCCGCGACACGAGGTAGGTCTCGTTGCACAGGGCTCGCGCCCTGGCGCCCTGCAGCAGGGCGGTGCTCGCGTCGGGCAGGCCGCAGTACCAGGAGACGACCGCCGCGAGGGTCGCGGGACGATGCTGGAACCCGATATCGGTCCAGAGCGTCGCGTGCAGGTAGGCGATCCAGATGCAGAGCGGGACGATCAGCGCCACGGCCCAGACACCCGCCCTGGCGGCATATCTCCGCGCGAGGCTCTCCATCCCTCCGCCGGATCCGGTGGCGGCCCGGCCCAGCACGCTGCTCACGAGGGCGAGGACGGTGCCGAGCGCGGCAGCGATCTTCGGCAACTCGATGAGGAGGAGGTTCGCGATGCCATCCTCGCCGCTCGGCTTGCCGAAGGCATCGAAGACGAAGGACGCCGCATGCGGCTGCGCCTGCAGGAAGCCCAGGAGGATGGTCAGGCAGATCAGCCACAGGGCCACGCGCAGCGCCATCGCCGACATCTCTGGCCCGCCCCTGCCTGCGCGCATGAAGCGCCACCCTGCCCAGCCGAGCATCCATGCGACCAGCATACCCAGGAGGCACAGCGTCACGTCGAAATGGCTGGTCCCGAGCACCCGCCATGGCCCCGTGGCCGCCTTGAAGCCCTGGTCCGGATAGAGGAAGCCGGTCAGCGCGGCGAGCACGAGCACCGCCGATCCCACCACCAGCAGGTTCACGAGCAGGCCGCGCAGCACGATGGCGATCGACCCGAGCATCTCCAGGATCCCGCCGCGCGGCGCGAGGTAGCGCGAATAGTTGCGGACATGGCCGAGCGCCGGCCCGTCCTGCTTGCCTCCCGCGGCGTGCGCGAAGGGAAATTCGCCGTTCCTCTGCTCCATGCCGAGGCGCACCGACGCGCCGGCATAGCCACCGCCGGACACGGTCGACATCCAGTCGAAGAAGCGGATCCCGTCCGGCGCGTGGGGACCGCCCCTCAGGTGGACGTCAAGCGCCTGCATCGCGCCGAGGCAGAACGCGGCGGACCTGATGCCGCCTCCGGAAAGCGCGAGGCCGGCGCCCTGGATCGGCGGAGGGCTTCCGGTTTCCGATTGCTTGAGCCTGCCGCCGTCGCCCCGCCCCTCGTTGATCCAGGCGATCTCCGCGGCGTGCACCTCGCGGAAATCGCGCTCGAGGGCGCCCGGCCGCGGGGTTTCGCTCACCGCGCCGTTCCGGCCCCGCGCGCGGCGCGCGCGAGTTCCTCGATGCGGCGCCAGTCGCGCGCGGCGATCGCGTCCTTCGGCATCATCCAGGTGCCGCCGGCGGCGACGACGTTCGGGCAGGCGAGGTACTCGGCGGCGAGCTTCTGGTCGAGCCCGCCGGTCGGGCAGAACGCGACGTCCGCGAAGACCGGGGCGAAGGCCTTCAGCGCGGCGGTGCCGCCCGACTGCTGCGCGGGGAAGAACTTCAGCGTCGCGAAGCCGGCGCTGCGCGCCTGCATGATCTCGGACGCCGTCACCGCGCCCGGCAGCCAGTCGAGCGGCGCGGCGCGCGCGGCCTCCGCCATGCCCGGGTCGAAGCCCGGGCTGACCGCGAAGCGCGCGCCGGCATCGGCGGCGCGACGCAGGTCGGCGGCGGAGAGCGCGGTGCCGACCCCGACATGCGCCTGCGGCAGTGCGCGCGCCACGGCCTCTAGCGCCGCGAGCGCGGTCGGCGTGCGCAACGTGACCTCGAGCATGTCGAGGCCGCCGGCGACCAGCGCGCGGCAGAGCTCGACCGTGTCGGCGACCTCGCCCGCGGTGATGACCGGGACGGCGACCGCCGACCGCAGCCGCGCGCGCAGCCCTTCGCTCACAGCGTCAGGCCGCCATCGATGACGTGGATGGCGCCCGTCGTGTATGC
>VGDA01000245.1 GCA_016869915.1 Alphaproteobacteria bacterium | reverse complement strand
CTGCCCTCGCGGCCAGGCCCGTGTCGGTCGCCGCGGTCGTCGCCGCCGGAAATCGGCGGTCCCGCCGCGGACAGCCCCAATGTAGCCGCTCGGGGAACGGATTTCAGGCCCCCGACCCAGCCCTCAGGCGCGTGCCATGTATGCAATATAGCTCTGGCGCAGCCTGCGGCTGATCGTCCCCGGCTTGCCGTTCGCGATCACCGCGTCGTCGATCTGGGTGACCGGCATGGCGTAGGACGTCGTCGACGTCACGAAGGCCTCGCGCGCCTGCCGTGCCTCCGCGAGGGTGAAGGGCCGCTCCTCCACCTCGACGCCCTCCTCGCGCGCGATGTCCATGAGGGTCTGGCGCGTGATGCCGCCGAGGATCTCGTTCGAGAGCGCGCGCGTCACAAGCTTGCCGTCCCGCGTCACGATCCACGCATTCGAGGAACTGCCCTCCGTGACGACGCCGTCTGGCGTCACGAAGATGGCCTCGTAGGCGCCGCCCTCGCGCGCCGCCTGCTTGGCAAGCACGTTCGGCAGCAGCGAGACAGACTTGATGTCGCAGCGATGCCAACGGATCTCCGGCACGGTGACGGCCTTGACCCCATCCTCCTCGTACTTCGCGGGGTGCGGCTTCGTGGACTTCGCCGTCATGACGACCTGCGTGCGCGCGCGGGCCGGGAAGGCATGGTCGCGCGGAGCCACCCCGCGGGTCATCTGGACGTAGATGATCCCGTCGCGCACGCGGTTGCGGCCAACCACCTCCTCCATTGCAAGCACGAGGGCCGCGCGAGTCGTCGGCATGGCGATGCGCAACTCGCGCAGCGAGCGTTCCAGCCGGTCCAGATGCGGCTCGAGGTCGACGAAGCGGCCATTGGCCAAGGCCACGACCTCGTAGATGCCGTCGGAGAACTGGTACCCGCGGTCCTCGACATGGACCTTCGCCTCGCGATGCGGGACATAGCGGCCGTTGACGTATGCGATCCGGGACATGGCGGGCCTCAGAAGTAGTCGATGCGGACGGAAAACAGGCGCTCTACAGACTTCACGGCCTCGCGCAACGCGAAGAGGACGACGCTGTCGCCGGGCCGGACCTGCGTGTCGGCGCGCGGCACGATCACCCTGTCGCCGCGCACGACGGCGCCGACCACGATCCCGTCCGGGAGCCGCGCCTGGCCGAGCGGCTTCTTGACCAGCGCGGACGTGTCGAGCGCCTCGGCCTCCACGATCTCGCCGATGCCGCCGCGCAGCGCGTGCACGCCGCGTATCCTGCCGCGCCGCACGTGCTGGAGGATCGTCGAGACGGTGATGTCGTTCGGCGACACGACCGTGTCGATGCCGAGCGACGGCGCGAGTGCGGCGAAGCTGCGGCCGTTCACCAGCGTGACGCAGCGCCCCGCCCCGCTGCGCTTGGCGAGGAGAGAGCCGAGGACGTTCGTCTGGTCGTCGTTCGTCACCGCGACGACCGCCTCGCAGGAGGCCACGCCAGCCTCCTCGAAGAGTTCCTGGTCGAGGGCGTCCCCGTGCAGGACCGTCGCGCGGGAGACCGCGTCCACGACGAGCTCGGCGCGGGACTTGTCCGATTCGATGACCTTTATGTTGATGCCCTCGGCCTCGCGCTCGAGCTGCTGGACGAGCGCCAGGCCGACATTGCCGCCGCCGAGCACGAGGATCCTGCGATGCGCGGCCTCCTCGTGGCCGAAGGCGGCGAGCGCGCGCGCGACATGGCGGGTGTCGACGACGAAGTAGACGTCGTCGCCCGCGCGCATGTGGTCGTCGGGGTCCGGGACGAAGCTTCGATCGTCCCGGACGACGGCGACGACCTCGATCGCGAGTTCCGGGAAGAGCGATGTCAGCTGGCGCAGCGGCGTGTTGAGCACCGGGCAATCGGGCTGGCAGCGCACGCCGACGAGCCGCACGCGATCGCGCACCAGCGGGATCATGTCGAAGGCGCCGGGTACGAGGATCCGCCGGGCGACCGAGCGGGCAACCTCCATCTCCGGGGAGATCACGACGTCGATCGCCACGTTCGCGCTGGAGAAGAGGTCCGCATAGACCGGCTGCAGGTAGTTCTGCGCCCTTATGCGCGCGATGCGCTTGGGCACGGAGAACATCGCCTGCGCCACCTCGCAGGCCACGATGTTCACCTCGTCGCTCGCCGTGGCGGCGATCAGCAGGTCGGCGTTGCGCGCGCCCGCGCGCTCCAGCACGTCCGGGTGCGAGGCGTAGCCGACCATGGCGTTCACGTCGGTCGATGCGCGCAGGCGCTCGACAAGCGCCGCGTCGCGGTCGACGACCGTCACCTCGTTTCCCTCGCGCGCCAGCACGCGCGCGATGTGACGTCCTACGCGACCGGCGCCGCAGATCAGGACCTGCATCGGGGAACCCCGCCCTTCCTCAGGAATCCAGCTGCGCCGGCCGGTCCGTGCCGTGCACGCCGAGCATCTTCAGCTTGCGGTGGAGGGCGGAGCGCTCCATCCCGACGAAGGTTGCGGTGCGCGAGATGTTGCCTCCGAAGCGCGTCACCTGCGCAAGCAGGTACTGCCGCTCGAAGAGCTCGCGTGCCTCGCGCAGCGGCAGCGCCATGATCTCGGCCGAATGCTCGCCGCGCAGCGCCACCGGCATGATGGCGCCGATCTCCGGCGGCAGCATGTCCGAGCGGATCGGGCTCGCCGCGTCCCCCGGCGCCATGATCTGCAGCCACTCGACGACATTGCGCAGCTGGCGCACGTTGCCAGGCCATTCATAGGCCTGCAGCGCCGCGATCGCGTCCTCGCCGAGCGGCCGCGGCTCCATCGCGCCGCCCGCGCCGCGCGACATGAAGTGCCGCGCGAGCTCGAGGATGTCCTCGCGGCGGTCGCGCAGCGGCGGCACCCGGATCTGGACGACGTTGAGCCTGTAGAGCAGGTCTTCCCGGAACCGCGCGGCCGAGATCTCGGCCTGCAGCTCGCGGCTCGTGGTCGACATCACGCGCACGTCCACGGACACGCGCGAGCGCCCGCCGACCCTCTCGAAGGTCATCTCCTGGAGCGCGCGCACGATCTTGCCCTGCGTCTCCAGAGGCATGTCGGCGACCTCGTCGAGGAGCAGCGTGCCGCCATGAGCCTGCTCGAAGAGGCCGGGACGCGGCGGCGCGCCGTCCTCCCCCTCCTGCCCGAACAGCTCCACCTCGACCCGGTCGGGACGCATGCTCGCGCAGTTCATCACCACGAAGGGACCCTGCGCGCGCCGCGATCGCGCATGGATCAGGCGGGCGACCGCCTCCTTGCCGACACCGGCCGGGCCGGTCACGAGGACGCGGCTGTTGGTCGGTGCGACGCGCTCGATCGCGTTGCGCATCGTGCCCACGGACGCCGACGTCCCGATGAGCTCCGCCGGGTCGCCGACGCGCGAGCGCAACTCCTCGTTCTCGCGGCGCAGCCGCGCCGCCTCGATCGCGCGCTCGGCGACGAGCAGCAACCGGTCCGACTTGAAGGGCTTCTCGATGAAATCGTAGGCGCCGCGCTTTATGGCGCCGACCGCGGTCTCGATGTTGCCGTGCCCGCTGATGACGACGACGGGCACGTGCGGATGCTCCTGGACGAGCACGTCGAGCAACTGCAGGCCGTCCATCGAGCTGCCCTGCAGCCAGACGTCGAGGATGCAGAGGCTCGGCCGTCGCTCGCGCATCGCCTCGAGGGCGCGCGCCGCGTCTCCCGCGCCGCGCGTGGCGTAGCCCTCGTCCTCGAGGATTCCGCCGATCAGGAGACGGATGTCCGCCTCGTCGTCGACGATCAGAACGTCATGCGCCATGCGTCGCCCTTGCCGTGGCGGCCGACGCCGCCGCCCCGAATTCCAGTGTCACGCGCGCGCCGCCACCGGGATCGTCCTCGAGCCGGACCGCGCCTCCATGGTCTTCCATGATCTTCTTGACGATCGCAAGCCCCAGCCCGGTTCCCTTGGCGCGGGTCGTGACATAGGGCTCGGTCAGGCGCTCGCGATCCTCGCCCGGCAGGCCGCGGCCATTGTCGCGGACGCAGACGGCCACCCGGTCGCCCTCGCCGAGGACGACCTCGACGCGTCCCGGCGGCAGCGCCGCGGCCCCGGCCGGCGCGTCCCTGCCCGCGATCGCGTCGAGGGCGTTCTGCAGCAGGTTCGTCAGCGCCTGCCGGACCTGGCGCGCGTCGAGGACGACGCGCACGGGCGCCGGGGGCAGCACGACGTCGAACTCGACGTCCGGATGGGCCTGGCGCTGGAGGAAGACCGTCTGCCGGACGAGTTCGGAGAGGTCCTCCTCCCGCATCACCGGCGCCGGCATGCGCGCGAACGAGGAGAACTCGTCGACCATGCGCCCGATGTCGCCGACCTGTCGCACGATCGTCTCGGTGCAGATCCTGAAGGTGTCGGGATCCGACCGGATCTCCGCCAGGTACTTGCGCTTCAGGCGCTCGGCCGAGAGCTGGATCGGCGTCAGCGGGTTCTTGATCTCGTGCGCGATGCGGCGCGCGACGTCGGCCCATGCGGCCTGGCGCTGCGCCGTCTGCAGCGCCGTGATGTCATCGAAGGTGACGACGAAGCCCTCTTCGCCGCCCTCCATCCTCTCCGTGCCGACGCCGACGAGCAGGATGCGCCGGCGCCCGTCGCGCGACACGGTGACCTCCACGCGCTCCACGCGGCCGCCGCCGGCGCGCGCCGCGGCCACGGCGGCGCCGAACTCCGGCACGACCTCCTCGAGGGGCGTGCCCACCAGGCGGTCGAGGTCGGTCGACAGCATGAGCGAGGCCGAGCGGTTGGGCAGGTTTATCCGTCCCTCGGTGTCGAGGCCGATCACGCCCGCCGACACGCCGGCGAGCACGGTCTCCGTGAAGCGGCGGCGGTCGTCGAGCTGCCGGTTGGCCTCGACGAGTTCGCGGCGCTGCGCCTCGATCTGGTTCGTCATGCGGTTGAAAGCGCGGCTGAGCGTGCCGAGCTCGTCGTCCGCCCGCCCCTCTGCGACGCGCGCCGAGAGGTCCCCCGAGCGCACGCGCTCCGAGGCCGCGATCAGGCTGCCGATCGGCTCGATGAGCCTGTTGGCGAAGACGAGGCCCACCCAGATCGCGGCAAGCAGGAGGAGCATCGCCACGAGGATGAAGAGCATCGCGAAGGTCACCTGGATGCCCGAGCGCTGCCCCTCGAGGTTCTCGTACGATTCGACCGCGATGCGCGTGCGCTCGACATGCCCGACGACCTGCGGGTCGACGAGGCGCCCGACGAGCATGTAGAGGCCGCCGAGGTCCTCCAGCCTGACGAGGACGCGCACCCTGTCGTCGACCTGGATGGGCCCCATGGTCGCCTCGGGGTCGAGCAGGACCACGTCGCCCGCGTCGGCGCGCATCAGCGCCCAGCTGGGGATCACGTCCAGCGCCAGCGACATCGTCAGCCCGGAAAAGGCGAGCACCCGTCCGCCGCTCTCGAAGATCACGGCCTCGTTCAGCGAGCGCAGGGCGGATTGCGCGCTCAGGATCTGGGACAGCGCGCGCTGGTTGATGCGCAGGAGCTGCCCCTCACGCGAGATGTCGGCCGCCATCGCGATCGCATCCCCGCGGATCGCGTTGCGGTGCTCGTTCAGGTAGGCCTCCGCGACGGCGAGGGACTCGCTCAGGGCCGAGCGCACGCGGTCGCTGAACCAGGACTGCAGGCCGAGGTCGAAGAATACGACCGAGAACCCGGCGACGACGACCGCCGGCAGCACGGCGAGCGAGGAAAACAGCACCACGAGCCGGACATGGAGCTTCGCGCCCGCGGAACCTCGCCGGCGCTGCGCCCATATCTGGACGATGCGCCGGGCCACGACCGTCGCCAGCGCCAGCAGCAGGACGAGGTCGAGGTAGAGGAGAAGGAGGATTGCGCCGGGATTCTGGGAAATCTGCCCCGTCGTCAGCTGGACATAGGTCGCCAGG
>VGDA01000244.1 GCA_016869915.1 Alphaproteobacteria bacterium | reverse complement strand
CCAGCAGCGAGAGGCGCCGCGCCAGGACGCGCGGCAGGTAGACGTAGAGGAACTCGACATGGATGTGGCTGGTCTTGCGCACGGCCATGCCGCCGCCGACGAAGCACACGCAGATCAGCAGGTAGCGCGCGATCTCCTCGGTCCAGGCGACCGAGTCGTTGAGCACGTAGCGCGAGAAGAACTGCAGGAACACGACGAAGGCCAGCGCCCAGAAGAAGGCGAAGGCCGCCCAGTCCTCGGGCGCGTAGTCGGAGAGCGCCGGGTCGGGCGCGTCGGCCAGGCCGACCAGCGGGTCGCCGAGGTCCGGCCCCGCGCTTTCCTTCGACATGCGGTCCTCGCCCCTGGGGAAGGAGGCGCGGCGGGCGGCGCGCAGCCGCCCGCCACGCGGGTCAGCGCAGCGCCTGGAGGCGGTCGTACTGCGCCTTCGTCCAGCCGGCGCCCGCGGAGGCGTCGTTGTGCAGGGGCTGCGCGGCCTGGATGAAGGCCGCGGTGTCCGGCGTGGTCACCGTCTTGCCCTGCGCCTTGAACCACTCCGGCAGTTCCTGCTCGGACTTGCGGATCGCGGCGGTCGCCCGCGCGGCCGCCTCGCGGTAGACGGCGGTGAAGACATCCTTCTCCTGCGCGCTCAGCCGGTTCCACAGCGGCGGGCCGATCACCGTGACGAGGCTCTCGTAGATGTGCCCCGTCAGGTTGATGTGGGTCTGCACCTCGTGGAACTTCTTCGCCTGGATCGTCGGCAGCGGGTTCTCCTGCCCGTCGACGGTCTTGTTCTGCAGGGCGAGGTAGACCTCGGCGAAGGCGATCGGGGTGGCGTTGGCGCCCACCGCCCTCGCGTACATGAGGTAGAGCGGCGCCTGGGGCACGCGCAGCTTCATGCCGCGCATGTCGGCCGGCGTGGCGATCGCCTTGTTGGCGGTGGTATGCCGCGCGCCGTAATAGGTCAGCGCGACGATCTTGTTGCGGGTCTTCTGGTCGTAGCCGTCGGCGAGCTCCTTGAAGAGGTCGCTGCGCGAATAGGCCTCCCAGTGCGCGAAGTCGCGGAACATGTAGGGCGCGTTGGAGATCGCGATCGGCGGGTGCGAGGCGCCCGCGAAGGCGGCGCCGGTGTAGATCATGTCGATCGTGCCGAGCGGCAGCGCCTGGTTGATCTGCTGCTCGTTGCCGAGGGCCGAGGCCGGGTGCACGTCGATGGCGAACTTGTTGTTCGTGCGCCGCGCGATCTCCTGCGCCGCCCACACCGCCTCGACATGGTAGGGCTCGGAGACCTCGTAGACATGCGCGAACTTGAGCCGCTGCTGCGCGGCCGCGGGCAGCGCGGCGGTGGCGGCGGCGAGCACGAGCGCGAGCGCGGCGAGGCCATGACGTGGTCCGGACATGCGTCTTCTCCCTGGATGCGTCGGGCGCCCTGCGCGGGCGCCCTCGTTGGCCATGCATCCTAGGCGAGGATGGCGCGCCGCGGAAGCGCGGCGGCGGTTCAGCAGCCGCGCCGCAGCTGCGCCGCGTAGCGCGCCTTCCCGTCCGACGAGACGATGGCGATGGAGAGCTCGGCGCCTCCCGCGGGCGACAGCGTGAGCCGGTACGCGCTTCCGGACGCCGCGTAGGTGTAGCCCTCGCCGTCGCGGCGCAGCAGGCGGCGCGACGACGACATCGACAGCTTGCGCTCGGTGCCCGCGCCGAAGGCGATCGTCGCCACGAGCTCGCCGCGCGCGGTGCTCTCGGTCTCCACGGCCACGCAGACCTCCTGGCCTTCGCGGCGCGGCGCGCCCGCGACCTCGAGGACGCCGGACCACGGGCCCGACAGCCTGCCGACCGCGCCCTGCGCGGGCATGCGGAAGTTCGCCGGGAAGAGGAAGCGCGTGTCGCCGGCCGGATGCGGGCAGGTCGTCTCCTTCCCCGCGGGCTCGAGGTCCGGATCGAGGAAGCGCTGGATGCACTCGCCGTACCAGGTCCGGAACTGCGCGAGGTAGGCGGCGGAGTGCCCGGCCAGCGGCATGGCCTCGTCGAGGAAGACGAACTTGCCAGGCGCGGCGGCCAGCCCCACGCGGATCGCGGGGCCCGGGTCGTTGAAGCCCTGGCATTCGTCCTTCGCCGCCATCACGACGATCGCCCGCGGCGCCTTCATCCGGGAGATCGCGTCCGCGAGTTGTCGCTGGACCGTGTCGGCGAGGCGGGCCCCGCCCCGCGCCCCCGTGGCCGAGGCGCCGCACGTGTCCGAGCCGTGGCCGGGGCCGGTCGCCAGCACGCCGAACAGCTTGTCGGTGCGCGCCGACGCCTCGATCGAGATGGCGCCGCCATAGGACTGGCCGGCGGCGACGATCCGGCGGTAGCCCTGCGCGTGCGCCGCCTCGATCCGCTCGACGAGGTCGGCGACATGCCGGGAGCCCGACACGGCCCAGCCGTTCTCGTGCAGGTTGTTGCGCTGGACCTTGACCACGTCCCAGCCGGCGCGCGCGAAGTCGCGCATGATCGCCGGCGGCGGCGAATCGTACTGCGCGAGCTTGCCGGAGACGCCGTGGCTCCAGAACACCACGCCCTTCGCGGCGGCCGGCCCCTTGTACGGATGATCCCTGAAGGCCGGCACGTCCCAGTAGGCGGTCCAGGCGGAGGGCGGCCCGTCATAGGGCTGCGCAGACGCGGCCGATGCGCCGGCCGCGATCGCGAGCGACGCCAGCGCGGCCATGGTGTCCCTCATCGCGCCCCCTCCTTCCGCGCCCCGCGCCCCGCGCGGTTGACCGCCGCGCGGCGCGTCGGCATAACCGCCGCCTCCACCGCATCCCGCACGACAGGCGAAAAGACGCGATGAACCGCATCTTCTCGGGCATCCAGCCCACGGGCAACCTCCATCTCGGCAACTACCTCGGCGCCATCCGCAACTGGGTGAAGCTGCAGCGCGACTACGAGTGCATCTTCTGCATCGTCGACCTGCACGCGATCACCGTGCCGCAGGAGCCCGCCGCGCTGCGCGCCGCCACGCGCGAGGTGACGGCCGCCTACATCGCCTCGGGCATCGACGCGGAGGCCTGCACGATCTTCAACCAGTCGACCGTGCCCGGGCATTCCGAGCTGTCCTGGATCTTCAGCTGCATCACGCCGCTGGGCTGGCTCAACCGCATGACGCAGTTCAAGGAGAAGGCGGGAAAGCAGCGCGACAACGCGGGGCTCGGCCTCTACGCCTACCCGGTGCTGATGGCGGCCGACATCCTGCTCTACAAGGGCACGCACGTGCCGGTGGGCGAGGACCAGAAGCAGCACCTCGAGCTCGCGCGCGACATCGCGGGCGCCTTCAACCGCCGCTACGGCGTCGAGTACTTCCCGCTGCCCGAGCCGCAGATCTTCGGCACAGCGACGCGCGTGATGAGCCTGCGCGACGGCACCAAGAAGATGAGCAAGTCCGACGCCTCGGAGTTCAGCCGCCTGAACCTCACCGACGGCGCCGACGCGATCGCGGACAAGATCCGCAAGGCGAAGACCGACCCGCACCCGCTGCCGGAGGCGGCGGAGGGCCTGGCCGGGCGGCCGGAGGCGGAGAACCTGCTCGGCATCTACGCCGCGCTCACCGACAAGACGCTCGAGGCGACGGTCGCGGAGTTCGCGGGCGCGCAGTTCTCGACCTTCAAGGGCGCGCTGTCCGACGTCGCGGTCGCGGTGCTCGGCCCGATCGGCGCGGAGATGAAGCGCCTGATGGACGATCCCGGCTATGTCGACGGCGTGCTGCGCCGCGGCGCCGAGAAGGCCGGGACGATGGCCGCGCGCCACCTGCGCGAGGTCCAGGACCTCGTCGGCTTCCTGCGGCCCTGACGCGCCGGCGGACGACGCGGCTAGGCTGCCGCGACGACGTCGATCTCGATGATCATCTCCGGGTCGGCGAGCCCGGCGACGAAGAGCAGCGTCGAGCCCGGTTTCTCGCCATCGATCGTGCGGTTGCGGCACTCGCGGCTGAACTCGACGTCCTCGGTCCCGACCATGTAGACGGTCAGCCTGACGATGTCGCGATGGGTCATGCCCGCGGCCTCCACCACGGAGCGGACGTTGCGCCAGGCCTGCTCGATCTGCGCTCGCCGATCGCGCACGAGGGCGCCATCGGCGCGGACGCCGATCTGCCCGGCCGCGAAGAGGATTCGGGATCCGGCCTCGACGACGTTGACGTGGTGGTAGGCGCCGACCGGCGCGTGCAGGGTCGGCGGGTTGGATCGCGTGATGGCCATGGATCGCTCCTCGATGCTGCCTTCGGGTCAGTTCTTCGGCGGGGTGAGCGCGGCGGGCGCGAAGGCGGCCAGCCTCCGCGTGAGACGGTCGACGGGCCGGTTCGCATGCTCGAGCCGGTCCTTTCGCGCCACTGCGCCGAGCACGAGGCGCGCGCCGATGGCGCGCACGGGCTCTCCCGGAAAGAGCTGCGAGGGGGGCCGCACGAGGCCGCTCGACGACCATGCGTCCCTAGCGCCCAGGACCAGCGAGGCCAGTATCTTGCCGGCGAGGTGGGTAGGGCCGACGCCGTTGCCCGAGAAGCCGCAGCCGTAGAAGACGCGCTCGGCTCCCGGCAGCGCGCCGAACATCGGCACCGTCTCGGCGCTTCGGTCGATCGGTCCGACCCATGACTGCGCGACCTCAAGCCCGCGCAGCTGGGAGGAGGCCTGTCGCGTCTCCTCGAGCAGGAGCGCGAGGCGCGGGGGCGTGCCCTCGAAGCGAGGCCCGACGCGCCCGGCGCGCGCGACATGGCCGCCGCCCTTGCCGAATTCCAGGCGGCCCCCGGCCGTCGGGCGGAGGTTGCCGACCATGATGCGAGAATCCGTCACCACCGGGCCCTTGGCGAACCCCATCCTTGCGAGGATCCCGGGGATCGGCGCGCTCACCGCGGCCTCGGCCGCGGCGATCAGGAGGCTGCGCCGGAACTCCGGAAGGCCGACCGACCAGGCGTTCATCGCCAGCACGACGCTGTCGGCGACGATCTCGCCGCCGCTGGTGGCGACGCGCGGCGGGTTGCCGCGATGGAGTTCCGTCATCGGAGAGCGCTCGAAGATCGCGACGCCCATCTCGCGCGCGCGCCGCGCGAGGCCGCGGACGAGCTTCGCCGGCTGCACTGCACCCGCCGCCGCATCGAACGCGCCGCCGGCATAGCCGTCGAGGCCCCAGCGCGCCGCGATCGCCGCCCCGTCCATCTCGCGGAACGGATAGCTCTGGAACCGCGACAGGCGATCGGCGACGGCAGACCATGCGCCGAGATGCCGCTCGCAGGTGGCGCCCCAGAGCCAGCCGTTGTTCTCGTACTCCGCATCGATGCCATGCGCGGCGCAGAAGGCACCGATCTCCGCGACCGAGTCGGCGGAGGCGCGCGCCATGCGCAGCGCCTCCTCCTCGCCCATGAAGGCCGCCATGGCCGGGAAGCGCGCCCACAGGCTCAGCACGTAGCCGGCGTTGCGACCGCTCGCGCCGCCGCCGCAGATGTCGCGCTCGACGATCGCCACGCGCAGCGTCGGCTCGCGCGACACCAGGTTGATCGCGGTCCACAACCCGCAGAAGCCGCCTCCGACGATCGCCACGTCGAAGCGGTGGCGGCCGGAGAGCACCGTGGTCGACGGCGGCTCGGTCGCAAGCGCCTCGTCGAGCCAGAAGCTGCGATGGCGGGTCGCCGCTTCGGCGACAGGACCTTCGAGGCTCATGGAGACTTGTCCCTTGATGTCCAGCGGCTCAGGCCTGCGCCGAATAGCCGCCATCGACGGGCAGCGCGACGCCGGTCACGAAATCAGCCGCTGCGCTCGCGAGGAAGACCGCGGCGCCGGCGATGTCATCCGGCTCGCCCCAGCGCCCGGCCGGCGTTCGCGCGATCACCTTGTCGTGAAGGTCGGGGGTCGCTGCGCGGCCGCGGATCGTGAGGTCGGTCACGATCCAGCCCGGCAGGATGGCATTGACCTGGATGCGGTCCGCGGCC
>VGDA01000243.1 GCA_016869915.1 Alphaproteobacteria bacterium | reverse complement strand
ACGATCAGGTTGGCGACGCTGCCGACCAGCAGCAAGTTGCCGGCGAGGGTCGTCGTCAGCGCGAGGGCCTGGAGCACGCCCTCGCCCCAGCCGGGCTGCGCCGCGAGCAGCATGACGACCGCGGGGACGTTGCCGATCGTGTTCGACGCGACGAGCGCGAAGGGCAGCATGCCGGCGAGCGTGTCGAGCCCGACGCCGACCCCGCCGAGCCATTCGACCGCCGCGCGCGCCAGCCCGGTCCCGGCGAGCGCATGGTTGAGCACGAACAGCGCGGCGAAGAGCAGCAGCAGCGGCCAGTCGAGGCCGGCCAGCATGTCGCGGCTGGAGTGGCGGCGGCTGGGCAGCAGCAGCCCCGCGACGGCGATCGCCGCCAGCTCGCGCGGGACCGGCGACAGGAAGAGCACGAGCATCAGCAGCGCCGCGATCGCGGCGCGCGCGGCCAGCGGGCGGTCGAGCGGCGGCATCGGCGGCGGCGGCGCGGTCGGCGCGGCGGCCAGCTCGCGCGCCCAGGCGAGCCGTACCGCGACGATCGTCGCGGCGAGCGCGGCGAGGGCCGGCGGCGCGCAGGCGAGGACGAAGCCGCCGAAGTGGAGCCCGCCGACCTGGCCGATCACGATGTTCTGCGGGTTGCCGATGATGGTGGCGGCCGAGCCCGCGTTTGCCGCGCCCGCCAGCGCCGCCAGGAAAGGCCGCGGGTCGAGGCCGCGCGCGCGCAGCCCGCGCACGAGCAGCGGCGCCATCACGAAGGCGACCACGTCGTTCACGAGCACCGCGGAGAGCAGCCCGCAGGCGCAGGTGGTGAGGACCAGCAGGCGCGTCGGCGAGCCCGCGGCGGCGGCGATGCGCGCGGCGAGCAGGTCGTAGGCGCCCGCGGCGGCGAAGCGCGACGAGACGACCATGAGCGCGAAGAGCAGCACGAGGGTCGGGAAATGGATCGCGCCGAGGACCTCGCCGGGCGGGACGGCGCCGATGGCGACGAGGAGGATGGCGGCGACCACGGCCATCCCGGCGCGGTCGAGCGCGAGGCCGGGCACGCGGCCGAGCGCGAGGCCCGCATAGGCAAGCGCGAAGATGGCGAGGACCGCGAGGGTCATGCGGCGAGGGCGGTCGCGTCGGCGCGCAGGCGCATGAACGCATTGTCGCGGGCCGCCGGCCGGGGTGCAACGCGCGCCGAGAACGCCCTTGGCTGCGCTGCGCGGAAGGCCTATCAAGCCGGCATGAGACCCCGCGTCCTCGCCTGCCTCGCCGCGCTGGCCCTCGTGGCCTCCTGCGCGCCCTCCGTCGTCTGGCACAAGGAAGGCGCCGACGAGGAGGACCTGCGCAGCGCGCGCCGGAACTGCGAGCGGGAGGCCCAGGGCTACGGCTACGCGATGGAGCGCGGCAGGTCGGGCGACGACCTGCTGGGCGGGGAGCGCCGCGCGGGCTCGGCGACCGGCAGCGTCTACCGCGACTGCATGGAGCGGCAGGGCTGGAGGCGCTACCGCGACCAGCCGCGCTGACGGCCATGGGCGCGTCGCCGTCGCGCCTGCGCCGCCTCGCGCTCGCGCTCGCCGCGGTCGCCACCGGGGTGGCGATCGGGGCCGCGTTCCACCTCCTCGACTTCCCGGCCGGCCCGCGCGTGGGCGGCCCCTTCTCCCTCGTCGACCACGACGGCCGGCGCGTGACCGAGGCGAGCTATCGCGGCCGCGCGCTCGCGGTCTTCTTCGGCTTCACCCATTGCCCGGACGTCTGCCCCGCGACGCTGGCGCGCATGGCGGAGCTGCTCGACGCGCTCGGGCCCGACGCGGAGCGCCTGCAGCCGCTCTTCGTGACGGTCGATCCCGCGCGCGACACGCCGGCGGCGCTGAGGGACTACGTCGCGCATTTCTCGCCGCGCATCGTCGGCCTCTCGGGCAGCGACGCCGAGATCGCGGCGATGGCGAAGGCGTGGCGCGCCTACTACCGCGCGCAGGGCCCTGCGCGCGGCGGCCAGGACTACCTCGTCGACCACTCGGCCTTCGTCTACGTCATGGACGCGCAGGGCCGCTTCGTTGGCACCTTCGGTCCCGACGCGTCGCTCGAGGCGGCGCTGCGCCTGGTGCGGCGCGCGCTGTGAGCCGGCCGCGTCAACGCATCGTCAACCTCGCCGCGCGAGGATTTTGGCGCTAGCCTACATCTAAACGCGCGTTCCCGCCCAGCGGGGGAGGAGCCGACTTGCTCTACCACCTGTACGACCTGCACAGCGCCATGGTCGCGCCCGCACGCCTGGTGGCCGAGACCCTGAACCACGTCTTCAGCCATCCCTTCGTTCCGGCGTCCTACACGCGCATGGGCCGCGCGATCGCCGCTGGCAGCGAGATCTTCGAGCGCGCGACGCGCCGCCACGGCAAGCCGCTCTTCGGCATTTCCCATGTCGAGGTCGCCGGCGAGGCGGTCGAGGTGCGCGAGGAGGTGGTCGCGCGCAAGCCCTTCGCCGAGCTGCGCCGCTTCCGCAAGCAGGGTGCGGATGGCGGCGAGCCGCGCGTCCTGGTCGTGGCGCCGATGTCGGGCCACTACGCGACGCTGCTTCGCGACACGGTCGCGGCGCTGCTGCCCGGCCACGACGTCTCGATCACCGACTGGACCAACGCCTGCGAGGTGCCGCTCGGGGACGGGCGCTTCGACCTCGACGACTACGTCGACTACATCGTCGACTTCCTCGCCGCGCTCGGCCCGGGCACGCATCTCGTCGCGGTCTGCCAGCCCTCGGTGCCCGCGCTGGCCGCGGCCTCGATCATGGCGGCCGAGGACCATCCCGACGCGCCCGCGAGCATGACGCTGATGGGCGGGCCGATCGACACGCGCATGAGCCCGACCAAGCCCAACAAGCTCGCGCAGTCGCGCTCGCTCAGGTGGTTCGAGCGCTCCGTGCTCTCGACGGTGCCCATCGGGCATCGCGGCGCGGGGCGCCATGTCTATCCCGGCTTCATGCAGCTCACGGGCTTCATGAGCATGAACGCCGACCGCCATTTCGGCTCGACGCTGAAGCATTTCCAGCACCTCGTGCGCGGCGACGGCGAGAGCGCGCAGGCCCATCGCAGGTTCTACGACGAGTACCTGGCGGTGATGGACCTGACCGCGGAGTTCTACCTGCAGACCATCGACATCGCCTTCCAGCGCCACCTGCTGCCACGCGGCCTCTGGGTGTCGCGCGGGCGCAAGGTCGAGCCGAAGGCGGTCGAGCGTACCGCGCTGATGACGGTCGAGGGCGAGTTCGACGACATCTCGGGCCCGGGCCAGACGCGCGCGGCCCATGGCCTGTGCGCGAACCTGCCGCCGGAGAAGCACAAACACCTCTTCGCGAAGGGCGTCGGCCACTACGGCATCTTCAACGGAAGCCGCTGGCGCTCGACGATCATGCCCGAGGTGGCGGCCTTCATCCGCGCCCACGACCGGGGCGCGGCGACCGGCTGATCCCCGCGGCTCAGCCCGCGGCGACCGCCGCGGCGAGCGCCTCGCCGCTGTCGAAGGCCGCCTCGACGCGCGGCCCGAGGCACCAGTCGCCGCAGGCGCCGATGCGTGCCTGCGCGTCCCACAGGAAGGGACTCCCGGCCGCCTGCTCCACCAGCGCGTAGCGCCAGCGATGCGCGGCGGCGAAGACCGGCGCGGCGGCGTTGCCGGTCGCCGCGGCGAGCAGCGCCAGCATCCGCGCGCGGACGTCCTCGGCGGCGAGCTCGAGATGGCGACGCGACCAGTCGGGCGAGGCATGCGCGACGACCGTGTCGACGGCGACGCCGCGGCCCGGCTTGCTCGCGTCGCGCGCGATCCAGGGGAGGTCGGCGCCCTCGGCGCGGATCCGGTCGCCCGCGATGCCCGCGGGCGCGGCGAAGCCGGCCATCAGCGCCCAGCACGGGGCGTAGCGCACGCCGGCAAGCTCGGGGAAGTCGACGCCCGCGCTGGCCGCGACCGGGATCGCCTGCGGCGCCGGCACCGCGAGGATGACCGCGCCGAACGACCCGTTGGCCGGCGTGTCGACCGGCCCCGCGGCGTCGCATACGGTCCAGCCGCCCGCGTCGCGACGCAGCGACGCCACCGTGCAGCCCGTCGCCACTGCCTCGCCGTCGAGCAGCAGCCGCGCCGGCGCGCTCATGCCGGGCACGCCGACATGCGCGTCCTCGAACCAGGCCGCGGCCTTGCCGCGCGCGCGCCACTCCTCCACCACCGCGCGGAAGCGCGGCCCGCGAGCGGTGAAGTACTGCGCGCCATGGTCGAACTGCATCGCCTCGACGCGACGCGTCGCCATCCGCCCGCCGAGCCCGCGGCTCTTGTCGAAGAGCGTGCATGCACGCCCCGCCCCGCGCAGCACCCGCGCGGCCGCGAGCCCAGCGATGCCCGCTCCGATGATCGCCACCGCCGTTCCGCCCATCCGCCCGTCCCTTCGTGATGACGACGACATGTACGCAGGCCGTGCGCCGACGGACCTATCGCTCGCGCGGGTCCCCGCGCGTCACCATCAGGACGCCGGCCGCGATCATCAGCGCCGCCAGCCAGACCCAGCCGCTCAGCCGCTCGGCGAAGAGCAGCCAGCCCCAGAACATCCCGGACAGGGTGACGATGTAGGAGACCTGGCTGAGGAAGACCGCGCCGGCGAGGCGCAGCAGCTCGAACATGATGAACTGGCTGGCGATGCCGCCCAGCACGTGGAACCACAGCGCCGCCTCGCCGCGCCACGGCGCGGTGAAGGGGACGTGGAACTGCCCGGCGCCGATCGCGAAGGGCAGGATGATCGCCGCGGCGACGAGCTGGAACAGCGCGCCGTTCATCCACGAATCGAGCCCTGCCGGCCGCGCCCGCGCGACATAGACGCTGGTGACGCTGTGCACGAAGGGCGTCAGGAATGCGAACAGCACCCAGCCGAGCATCGACGGGTCGGGCAGGCTCGAGCGCGGCACGACGATGAGCGCGGCGCCGGCGAGCCCCGCCAGCGTGCCCAGCGCGCGCATCGTCGAGAAGCGCTCGTGGCGCGCGGCGAGCGCCGCGGCGTAGGTGATCAGCGGCCCCGTCGTGATGATGACCGCCATGATGCCCGTCGGGATGTTGCGCACGGAGCTGAACATCACCAGCGACGGGATCGCGCCGTTGCCGAGCCCGCCGATCAGCGCGAAGCGCGCGAGCCCGCGCCCCGGCGGCAGCCGCGAGCCCTGCGCGAGGCCGAGCGCGAGCAGCCCGACGCCGACGCCGAAGGCGAACCAGAAGCCGTAGCCCAGCGCGGGGATCCCGGCCTCGCCGCCGGTCCGCGCGAGGCCGAACGTGCCGCCCCAGATCATGCCGATGGCGAGCAGCAGGCCGAGCAGGCCGGCGCGCGGCATCGGCGTCGGGAAGGCGAAGATCATCCGCATGCAGCATCCGCCGCGGCGGCGGCGCGCGCAACCTCGCCCCGCGCATGGCGGGGATACGCCGCGGCCAAGCGCGGCGTCGAATTGACCGAGGCGCGCCCATGGTGGGACGCTGGCGCCGCGCGACCGGCGAGGAGGGACGCAGGCATGGCAGCCGTCGAGATACCGGCCGGGGAGCTCGGCCTGCCCGCCTTCGACGTCGCGTCCGCGCGCGCCGGCGCCGACGCCTTCGACCTCGCCAGCCACGCGCGCGCGCGCGAGGCGCTCGCCTTCGGCCTCGCGCTGCGCGAGCCCGGCTTCAACGTCTTCGTGCTGGGCGAGGATCGCAGCGGTCGCATGACCGCGACGCTGGAATTCCTCGCCCAGGCGCTCGCGGGGCGGCCGGCGCCGGGCGACTGGGTCTACCTCAACAACTTCGCGCAGCCGAGCCGGCCGCGCGCCCAGCTCCTGCCCCAGGGCACGGGCCGCAGGTTCCGCGACCGGCTCGCGGCGCTCGTGCCGCGGCTGCGCGAGGCGCTGGCGCGCGCGCTGTCCACCGACGGCTTCCAGGACACCGTCAGGGCGCGCACCGAGGTCCTGC